>JAZKFK010000020.1:0-3592 GCA_040386475.1 Pseudomonadota bacterium
ACAGCGCCTTGCGGTTGGCGATCAGGGCCAGCGAGGCGAACAGGTCATCGCCCGTAGCGCCAATATCCGGCGCGGCCTTGCTGATGTTTTTCAGGTACTTGAGTTGGCCTTCCTTGTTGAACAGGTCGGCAATCAGCTTGGCGCATTGATCCAGGCGGCCTTCGGCAGGCAGGGCCAGCCAATCGGCCACCGCCTGCTGATAAGGTGCGCTGGAGGCAGCCCCCCAGGCATGATAGGCATCGGCCACCTGCTTCAGTGCAGAGGCATCGAACACGTCTTCGCTGCACCATTCCACCAGCGTCTCGCGCGTCTCGTCCGCACCAAGTGCCAGCAATCGCCGCACCCGCTCGGCCATTGGCGGCTGCCACGATCCGGGGCCGAACCACGCCTCGCGCGCGGTGGCGCAGCGTTCCAGCCAGCGGCGCGTGCCATCGGGATTGAGGCGCAGCGACAGCGTCTCCAGTTGCGCCAGCGCGGCGGTATCGCCGTTCGCTTCCCATTCGGATAGCAGGTCAACCAGCACCCGCTGGCCAAGCAGTGCGCGGTCGCGGTCTTCCATCGGGCGCGTGCCAGGCTCCAGCCCGGCTTCCTCCGGGAACGCCGCCAGCAGCCACTGGGAGAAGGCGTGGATGGTATCGATCCGCAGGCCGCCGCCCGGACAATCGAGCACACTGGCGAACAGCGTGCGGGCATAAGCCTTGGTGTGATCGTCGATAGGTGCGCCGATGGCGTCCAATTGGTTGAACAGGTCAGTCTCGCCCATCCGCACCCAGCTGGCGAGCACCGTGTTCACCCGGTTGGCCATTTCCGCCGCGCCCGCCTTGGTAAAGGTAAGGCACAGGATCTGATCCGGGCGCACGCCCGGCGTCAGCAGCAGCCGCAAGACGCGGGCGGAGAGCACCTGCGTCTTGCCGGTACCGGCCGAGGCGGACAGCCACACGCTGTCACGCGGATCCACTGCCTGCGCCTGCGGCGGGCTGAGCGGGTAAACGTTACCGCTCACGACTGATCCTCCTCACGGCCGAGCCATTCATCCAGCCGCATCAGGTGGTCGTATTCGGCATAGACCTTGGCGTCGGGGTTCAGGCGCGCGGTGAAGCCCTCGGTGCCCAGGATCCACTTGTCCAGCGCCTCATCCAGATAGCGTTGCGCTTCGGGCAGGAAGTTTTCTGGCGGGACGCCGCCGCGCTTGCTGCCGGTTTTCAGCGGAGTGGTGATCTTGCCAAAGCCGGTTGCGCTGTCGGCATTCTTACCCAGCGACCAGTATTCGAACGCCGTCGGCCTGCCGCTCACGCCCTCGAAGGCCCCGCGCATGGCCAGCAGCGCCAGCGTGCCCAGCTGCATGGCAAAGCCCTTTTCAACCGACTTGTCCGACGGCGCCGTGCCGGTCTTGTAATCGACAATCGCCAGCGAGCCATCGGCCAGCCGGTCAATCCGGTCAGCCTTGCCCTTGATCGTCACGCTCCGGTATTCCAGCTTGCCATCCCGCTCCCACGCGATCGGCACACGGGCGGGATTGCCCTCCACCTCGGCCTGGACCCATTCCAGCGCCTTCAGCAGCCGCGGCCGCCACAGCGCGCGCATCAGCGGATGGGCGTCCATTTCGGCCAGGTGCTTGTCGGCCAGCTCGGCCATGGTGCCCTTGCCCTCGTGCCAATCCTCCAGGATCGCGTGGGCCAGCGTGCCTTGCCACGCCGGCGTCGGCTCGGCATCGAGCAGGTCTAGCTCGCGCAGCCGCAGCACTTTCTGGGCATAGAACTGGTATGGATCGGAGCGCAGCCGATCGAGCGCGGTGACTGATAATTCCTCGCGCCGCTGCTCTGCCGATGGACGCGGCGACGGGCGCGGATGGGGCGGCGATATTGCCCCGCTATCGAGTGTGCGGGCGAGCAGTACCGTCGCACTTTCCAGATGGCGCGGCAGCAGGTCATCGCCCAGCAACGCGCACACCCGCAGCCAGAAACGCGAGGCAATGGCCGGACCGCCCGCCTCGCGCCGCGCCCGGCTCAGTACCACTTGCGGTGCACCTAATGCTCCCGCCAGATCGTGCGCGGCCAAACCGATGCGGAAGTCTGCCCCCGGCACCCCCAGCGCGCGCAGGATTGCCGGGGCCAGCACCGGATCGGTCGATGGCGCGGCAGGCCAGCTGCCTTCGTTCAGGCCGCCGCAAATCACCAGGTCGGCCCGCGTCATGCGCGCTTCCAGCAGGCCGTAGATCGCCACGCGCGGATGGCCGCCATAGGGCGGACGCACGGCTTCCCGATCCATCGCATCGCGCAGCGCGGCGGGCAGGTCATCGCGCAACAGCGTAATGCCGGTGAGGCGGGCATTGGTGCGCAAAGCCTCGATGAACCGGGCCAGCGCGCGGCCGTCAGCTTCAGCCCACAAGCCTGTGCCGCACAGCGCCTCACCCGCAACCACCAGCAGGTCAAGCGCGTCGGCCAGCGGCAAGTCTTCGCCCGAGGCCAGCAACGGATCGAGCAAGGGAGCCACGCCCGCCCACCAGTCGGCTACGCCTGCCTTCTTCGCCAGATCGATCAGCGGCGCGAGGCCGGGCTGCGGGCGCGGCCCACGCAAGCGCATCTCGAGCGCGCGGACAGCCTTCAGCCACTCCTCACGCTGATCCCCGCGCCGCACTAGCGGATGGCCCAGCAGCGCCATCAGCGGCACCGGCGCGGCGTGCTGCGCCATCACCTCGGCCAGCAACAGCAGCACACGGCCAGCAGCGGTCTGCGCCAGCGGGCGCCCGGCGGAATCGTCCACCGCAATATGCCAGCGGCGCAAGTGCTGCACCACCCGCCCGGCAAGACCGCGATCGGGAGTCACCAGCGCCACGCGCTTCTCCGGCTCGGCCAGCGCCTGCCGGATCAGCAGGGCGATGGCCTGCGCCTCTTCCTCCGGGTGCGCGCATTCCATCAGCCGCACACCGGCCAGGCTGCGCTTTTCTGACGGCAGGCTGGCCCAGTCCCGGCTGGCAAGCGGGGGCAGGAACAGGCTGGCAATGGCGTGGCTGCGCTCTGGCGGAGCAGCGGCAAGGCCAGCGCGGTGCCACGGGCGCACTTCGCCGCGCGCTATGCCCATGCGATTGAGCAGCACTTTCAGGTGATACTGCGGATGGGTCACCGCATCGCCCTTACCGAAAGGGCTGTCCTCCGCCGGATCGCCCGCCGCGCCCAGTTCGTCCCACACGTGATCGGCCACCGTCAGGTCCAGATCAGGCAGGATCACCGCGCCTTGCGGCAGGTCGGCAATGGTGCGCAGCAGGTACGCCAGCGCAGGCGCGGCGCTGGTGACGCCCGCCGCCACAAGCGGACCGGGTGGAGGATTGGCGCGCAAGCGATCGGCGGCCACGCGGAACAGCAGGTTGCGCCGGGTGGCAGCATCGACTTGTCCGTTGGCGTCCAGTTCATCCAGCCATCGGTGCTGCACCGTGATGAAAGTGGCCAGGCTCTTCGCCCAGTGCTCGGCCATGTCCGGCAACAGGTCGAGCACTTGCGGCTCCAACAGCGATTCGGGTGCGACTTCCTCGGCCAGCAAGCGGTCCATCACTTGCCCGGTCTGCCACGCCAGATTGAGCAGCGCGCTGCCCTTG
>JAZKFK010000021.1:0-4181 GCA_040386475.1 Pseudomonadota bacterium
TGCCGTGACAGCGCCTGGCTGCAAGTGCAATTGCTGCGGCGGCTGGGGCTGGCTGCGCGGTTCGTCTCGGGTTACCTGATCCAGCTGGTGGCGGATGTGGAGCCGCGCGAAGGCCCCAAGGGTCCGCAAGCCGATTTTACCGATCTGCACGCCTGGACCGAGGTTTACCTGCCCGGTGCGGGCTGGATCGGGCTCGACCCCACCAGCGGGCTGTTTGCCGGCGAAGGGCATATCCCGCTGGCCGCCACGCCGCATTACCGCAGCGCCGCGCCAATCAGCGGCGTGGCCGAACCGGCCGAGGTCGATTTCCACTTCGAGATGAGCGTCGCCCGCATTGCCGAGGCGGTGCGCATCACCAAGCCGTTCACCCCGGCCCGCTGGGAAGCGCTGCTGGCGCTGGGCGACAAGGTGGATGCCGATCTGGTGGCGCAGGACGTACGCTTGACCACGGGCGGCGAGCCGACCTTCGTAGCCGAAACCGATGTCGAGGCGCCCGAATGGAATGGTGAGGCGGTGGGGCCAACCAAGGCGCTCTATGCCGACAAGCTGATCCGCCGCTTGCGGGACAAGTTCGCGCCGGGCGCGCTGCTGCATCACGGGCAAGGCAAATGGTATCCGGGCGAGAGCCTGCCGCGCTGGGGCTATTCGCTATACTGGCGCAAGGATGGCGTTTCGGTGTGGCATGATGACAGCCTGATCGCAGGCGGCGTGCGGGCGGAAAGCGACCGTTCGTTCGACCCGGCGGGCAAGGTGGATGCGGGCAGCGCCCATGCCTTTATCCATGAAGCGGCCGAAGCGTTCGGCCTGGGGCCGGAGTACATCCACCCGGTCTACGAGGATGCCGTCAGCTTCATCGTCAAGGAAGCCGAGCTGCCCGAGAACACCTCGCCCGACGATCCCAAGCTGGACAATCCCGAGGAACGCGACCGGATCATGCGCACTTTCCAGCGCGGGCTGTCGCAGCCGGTCGGCTTCGTGCTGCCGATCCAGCGGTGGAACACCAAGGCATCATCCATGCCGCGCTGGAAAAGCGAGCTGTGGAAAGTGCGGCGCGGGGCGCTGTTCGCGGTGCCGGGGGATTCCGCGCTGGGCTATCGCCTGCCGCTGGGCTCGCTGCCGTATGTGCCGCCGTCGGACTACCCCTATATCCACCCGCGCGACACTGCTGAGCCGCGCGGCCCGCTGGCTGATTTCCGCGAGCAATCGGTAGAGCGCGCCAGCCAGGTGCGCGAGGCGCTGGCGCCTGAGCGGGATTTGGCGGAGCAGCGCAAGGAGACCGTGACCCCCGCCGAGGGCGAGCGGCAGGAGCGGGTGGAGCAGCAGATCATCGAAGGCGCGGTGCGTACGGCGCTCGCCATCGAGCCGCGCGGCGATCACCTGTCCGTGTTCATTCCGCCGGTCGAAGCGCTGGACGATTACCTTGAGCTGGTGGCCGAGATCGAGCGCGTGGCCGAGCGACTGCGGCTGCCGGTGCGCATCGAAGGTTATCCGCCGCCGCCCGATCCGCGGTTGATGGTAATGAAAGTCACCCCTGATCCCGGCGTGATCGAGGTCAACGTGCAGCCCGCCGCCAGCTGGGCCGAAGCGGTGGAAATCACCGAGGTGTTGTACGATGAAGCGCGCGACATCGGGCTGACGGCGGACAAGTTCATGGTCGATGGCCGGTCCATCGGCACCGGCGGCGGCAACCACTTGGTGCTGGGCGGCCCCAGCCTGACCGACAGCCCGTTCATCCGCCGGCCGGACCTGCTGAAAAGCATGGTGCTCCACTGGCAGCGTCATCCTTCGCTCAGCTACCTGTTCTCGGGCATGTTTATCGGCCCGACAAGCCAGGCCCCGCGCATCGATGAGGCACGCCACGACGCCATTTTCGAGCTGGAGATCGCGCTGGCGCAAGTGCCGCCGCCAAGTGCGCCGCAGCCCGGGCCGTGGGTGGTCGATCGCCTGTTCCGCAACCTGCTGGTCGACGTGACCGGCAATACCCACCGCACCGAAATCTGCATCGACAAGCTGTTCAGTCCCGATGGCCCCACCGGGCGACTGGGGCTGGTCGAATTCCGCGGGTTCGAGATGCCGCCAGACGCGCAGATGAGCCTTGCCCAGCAGTTGCTGCTGCGCGCGCTGACTGCGTGGTTCTGGCGCGAGCCGCAGGATGGCAAGCTGGTGCGCTGGGGCACGGCGCTGCATGACCGGTTCCTGCTGCCGCACTTCGTGTGGGCCGATTTCCTCGACGTGCTCGATGGCCTGCGCGGCGCGGGGTACGACTTTGACCCGGTATGGTTCGAAGCGCAGCGCCAGTTCCGCTTCCCCATCCACGGCGAAGTGGAAGCGGGCGGCGTGACGCTGGAACTCAGCCATGCGCTGGAGCCGTGGAACGTGCTGGGTGAGACCGGCGCGATCGGCGGCACGGTACGCTATGTCGACAGCTCCACCGAGCGGTTGCAGGTGCTGGCCAAGGGGCTGGTCCCCGGTCGCCACGTGATCGCCTGCAATGGCCGCCGCGTGCCGATGCATCCCACGGGCACACAAGGCGAAGGTGTGGGCGGCGTGCGCTACAAGGCGTGGGCGCCGGCCAATTGCCTGCACCCGATGATGCCGGCCCATGCGCCGTTGACGTTCGACGTGCTCGACACCTGGAACAACCGCTCGCTGGGTGGCTGTGTCTATCATGTGGCGCATCCGGGCGGGCGGTCTTATGATGATATTCCGGTCAACGGCTATGAGGCCGAATCGCGCCGCCGCGCACGGTTCCAGCCGCATGGGCACACACCGGGCACCCTGGTCATGCCGGGGCACGAAGAGGGGGGCGAATTTCCGATGACACTTGATCTGCGCCGTCCGCCGGGCCTTGCCTGAACGCTTGCGATGAGTGGGGGACAGCGCATGGCCATCACATCACCAGCGGCGACCAACCCGCTGGTCAGCTATGCCGTGCCTGATGCCAGCGCCGATCTCTATGCCTCGGCCCCGGCCAATGTCGCGCGCCAGTGGCAACGCATGGCCGCCGGGCTGGGCGAGCTGTCAGCCGGGCCGGGTGACGATATCAACCAGCGGTTGCAACGCGAGACCGCCGACCTTGGCATGACCTTCCGGCTGGCGGGCGAGCAGGACGAACGCGCCTGGCCAGTCAGCCCCATGCCGCTGCTGATCGGCACCGAGGAATGGGCCGGGCTGACGCGCGGACTGGTGCAGCGGGCGGACCTGCTGGAACGGGTGGTTGCCGATCTCTATGGTCCGCAAACGCTGGTCAAGGATGGCCACCTGCCTGCCGCGGTGGTGGCAGGAAGCCCATATTACGCGCGCAAGATGCAAGGGCTCTCGCCGCCCAAGGGTCGTTACCTGCAATTCTACGCGGTTGACCTGGCGCGCGGCCCTGGCGGGGAATGGCGCGTGCTGGCCGATCGGTTGCGCCTGCCCACCGGCATTGGCTTCGCGCTGGAAAACCGGCTGGCCATGTCACGCACCACGGGCACGCTGCTCTCCGAAATCAACGCGCGGCGGCTGGCGGGCTTTTTTGGTGACTTGCGGCAGGGGATTGCCGCCAGTTGCACCCGCTCCACCCCGCGCATCGCGCTGCTGACGCCGGGACCGTTCAACCAGAGCTATACCGAACAAGCGCATCTGGCGCGCTATCTGGGCTTTCCGCTGGTGGAAGGGCGCGATCTGGCGGTCAGCAACGGGCGGTTGTACGTGCGCACCATTGCCGGCCTCAAGCGGATCGACGCCGTGTGGCGCTGGATCGGTACCGAGATGCTCGATCCGCTGGCTTTCAACGCCCAGTCGCGCATTGGCGTACCGGACATGTTCGATGCGTGGGCCGGCGGCGAACTGGCGGTCGCCAACTGGCCCGGCGTGGCCGTGGCACAAACCCGTGCCTTCTCGGCCTTCCTGCCGCGCCTTGCCCGCAACCTGCTGGGGGAAAGCCTGATCCTGCCCAACATGGCCACGTGGTGGTGCGGGCAGGACACTGAGCGGGCAATTGTGGAGCGGCGGCTGGACGAGCTGGTCATCAGCACCGCTTTCGGTGGCCCTGTGGCCGGGCTGGAAGACGGACGCACCCGCGCCGGGGCCACGCTCTCGGCTGAAGAACGCGCCACCCTGCTGGCCGCGATGGCGCAGCGCCCGTTCGATTACGTGGGGCAGGAGATCGTCCATCTTTCGACCACCCCCGCGCTGGTCGA
>JAZKFK010000022.1:0-7653 GCA_040386475.1 Pseudomonadota bacterium
CGCGGCGATGATCTCGCGCAGGTCGTCGGCCATCGGCGCGCGCAGGGCCAGCACGCGCACGGCCATGGCATCGACTTCCATCTCGAGCGCATCGAGCTTCTTGTCGCGGGCGACGACTTCGGATGCCAGGTCCTCGTCACCCGAAACTAGTGCCTGCATGGCATCGTGGATCGCCAATTCGGCCAGTCCGCCCATCTCGGCGATCAGGCCGCGCAGGCGGGTGATGTCCTCGTCGAAAGCCTTGACGGTGTGTTCTGTCATGCGAGCCCTCTCAACCGTACCGGCCGGTGATGTAGTCCTGGGTGCGCTTCTCGCGCGGATTGGTGAAGATGTCCGAGGTATGGCCGTATTCCACCAGATGGCCAAGGTGGAAGAAGGCCGTGCGTTGTGACACGCGGGCCGCCTGTTGCATCGAGTGCGTGACGATGACGATGGCATAACGGCCCCGCAAGTCGTCGATCAGTTCCTCGATCCGGGCGGTGGCGATGGGGTCCAGCGCGGAACACGGCTCGTCCATCAGGATTACCTCGGGATCGACCGCGATGGCCCGCGCGATGCACAGCCGCTGCTGCTGGCCGCCCGACAATGCGGTGCCGCTGTCGGTCAGGCGGTCCTTGACCTCGTCCCACAGGCCGGCACGCAGCAGGCTGCGTTCTACAATGGCATCCAGCTCCGCCTTGCCTTGCGCCAGGCCGTGGATCCTGGGGCCATAGGCGATGTTCTCGTAAATCGACTTGGGGAAGGGGTTGGGTTTCTGGAACACCATGCCTACCCGGGCGCGCAACTGCACCACGTCCATGCCGGAGTGGTAGATATCCTCGCCGTCCAGCTCGATCACGCCTTCCATGCGGGCTGCGGAGATCGTGTCGTTCATGCGGTTAAGCGTGCGCAGGAAGGTCGACTTGCCGCAGCCCGAGGGGCCGATGAAGGCGGTGACATGTTCAGTATGAATGTCGATCGAGACATGATCGATCGCGCGCTTCTCACCATAGAACACCGATACGTCGGTGGCGCGGATCTTGGGTTCGCCCTGAGGGCCTTCGGCGGTCACTTCGGTCACCATTTCTTTTCGAACCTGTTGCGCAGATAGATGGCCAGGCCATTCATCAGAAGGAGGAACGCCAACAGCACGATGATCGCCGCGCTGGTACGTTCCACAAAACCGCGATCGATCTGGTCGGACCACAGATAGATCTGCATCGGCAGTACCGTGGCGTTATCGGTAAAGCCATCGGGCGGAGTGGAGACGAAGGCGCGCATGCCGATCAGCAGCAGCGGCGCAGTCTCGCCCAGAGCGCGCGCCATGCCGATGATAGTGCCGGTGAGGATGCCGGGCAGGGCCAGCGGCAGCACGTGATGAAACACCACCTGCACCGGCGATGCGCCCACCGCCAGCGCGCCATCGCGGATCGAAGGCGGCACGGCCTTGATCGCGTTGCGGCCGGAAATCACGATCACCGGCATGGTCATCAGGGCCAGCGTCATGCCGCCGATCAAGGGCGCGGAACGCAAGCCCGGGAACAGCGTGAGGAACACAGCGAGACCCAGGAGGCCGAAAATGATCGAGGGGACTGCGGCCAGGTTGTTGATCGACACTTCAATCAGGTCGGTCCAGCGGTTCTTCGGCGCATATTCCTCAAGGTACAGCGCGGCCAGCACGCCCACCGGGAAAGCCAGCAGTAGCGTGACCAGCATGGTCAGGATCGAGCCTTTCAGCGCGCCCCAGATGCCCACCAGCTGCGGGTCCGTCGCGTCCGAGCGCTGGAGGAAGCCGGGATCGAACGAATCGTGCAGCAGGCCCCGCGCAGCCAGATCCTGCGCCAGCGGTTGCAGTTCCACCTTGCCATCACCGGCATGGGCCGAGGCGAGATCCTCGCTGGTCGGCAGGTCGAAGGTGTGCTGCCCGTGTGCCAGCGCGGGATCGGCCACCAAGGCCACGGCAACTTCGCGCCAGGCCTCGTTGTTCAATTCGGCGGCGGCTTCCTCGCCCAGCGCCTGTTCGGCGGCGAAGCGGACCACTTCGGGCAGGCCCTGGCCTTGCAGCGAACGCAGCGCGGCGTTCTCGTCCGTGCCTTCCATGATCGACAGGCCCACTTGCGCAAAGTCGATCGGCACGCGCAGTTCGCTGCGCTGGAAACCGCCCAGGCCGTTCAGCAGCATATTGCCCAGCAGGATGATCAGCACGGCGACCGAGAATGCCACCGCGCCAAAGCCCAGCGCCTTGAACCGGCGCTCTGCCGCATAGCGCTGCTTCAGCCGCGCCTCGAACTCTGGCGTGCGGGTGCGCGCAACGATGGGGGGGGCCGCGTCAGTCATAAGCCTCACGGAACCGCTTGACCACGCGCAGCGCCACTACGTTCAGCGCCAGGGTGATGATGAATAGCACGAAGCCAAGCGCAAAGGCGCTGAGCGTTGCGGGATGATCCAGGCTGGCCTCACCGGTCAGCATGGAGACGATCTGGAACGTGACCGTAGTCATCGCCGCAAACGGATTGGCCGAGAGGTTGGCGGCAGCGCCGGCGGCCATCACCACGATCATCGTCTCGCCAATCGCGCGGCTGACGGCCAGCATGATGCCCGCGACGATACCCGGCAGGGCGGCAGGAATCAGCACACGGCGGATCGTTTCGTTCGTGGTGGCACCCATCGCGAGGCTGCCATCGCGCATGGCCTGTGGCACGGCGGTGATCGAATCGTCCGCCAGCGAGGAGACCAGCGGGATAATCATGATGCCCATCACCATGCCGGCCGCCAGCGCGCTTTCGCTGGACGCGCTGGAAATGCCTATGGCGAGGGCAAAGTCACGTACAGCCGGAGCCACGGTCAGCGCGGCGAAATAGCCATAGACCACGGTCGGCACGCCCGCGAGCAGCTCCAATGCCGGCTTGATCCACTTGCGCCAGCGGGGATCGGCATATTGCGTCAGGTAAATCGCGCTCAGCAAGCCCAGCGGGATAGCCACGATCATGGCGATGATCGCCCCGATGAAAATGGTGCCCCAGAACAGCGGGATCGCGCCATAACGACTCCCGTCGGCATTGGCCGCCATCGGATCGGGCGCCCAGTGCAGGCCCAGCAGGAAATCGAACGGGCTGACCATGCCGAAGAAGCGGATGGTTTCGAACACCAGGGTCACGAAAATGCCGAAGGTGGTCAGGATTGCCACCAGCGAGGCGAGGAACAATACCGCCAGCACTCCGCCTTCCACCCGCGTGCGGGCGGCAAAATCGGGCTTCTGGCGAGTAAAGGCCCAGGCTCCGCCTGCCAGGCCCAGCAGCAGGGTTACCGCAAGGCCGATCCAGCCATACAGCATCGTCGCCTCGCGGAATGGCTCCACCAGGGCTTGCGCTTCGGGGATGGCGGTAGTGTTGGCAAGGCCGCTGGCGACATCCTGCGCCTGCGCCAGCATGGCATCACGCCGCAAGCCGAAGGCGGGCAGGGCACTGGCAGCATCCTGGCCCACCACGTGCTGCATGATGAGGTTGGCCGAAATGGCATTCCACACGGTGGCGAATAGCAGCATCGGGCCGCCGATCCACAGCCCGGCATACCAGGCGTGATAGATAGGCAAGGCGGCGAGGCGGCCCCCGTTGGCGCTTTTGGGGTCCGCCTCGCGCTTGAAGCGCCATGCCCGTGCGCGAGCCACAAGCCATCCGGCCAGCCCGAGCCCTATGGCCAGGAAGAGCAGAATGGCAGGTGACATGGCGGTCTCGGGCAGTCCTTACTCGAAGTCGGCGGCGGTCAGCACCGGCAGGTCATTCACCGCCGAAGCACTACGGGCCATAACGTCGTCAGGGCTGGCGACAAGACCGATTGCAGCCAACGGGCCTTCACGTCCCCAGCTTTCCGCCCAGGTGGTCAGGAATTCACGCAGGCCCGCGATTGCATCCACATGATCCTTCTTGACGTAAATGAAGAGCGGACGGGCACCGGGATACGTGAAGTTGGCGATGTTCTCGTAAATCGGTTCCACGCCGTTCATCGGCAGGCCGTGCACCCGGTCGAGGTTTTCTTCCATGTAGGAATAGCCGAACACGCCCACGGCGTTGGCATTGCCTTCGATCTTCTGCACGATCAGGTTGTCCTGCTCACCCTGGTCGACAAAGGCGCCATCGCTGCGCACTTCGGTGCACACCTGCAGGTAGCGATCCTCGTCGCTCTCCTTCAGCGCGGCCATTGCCGGATTGGTCTTGCAGCCAACTTCCAGCACCAGTTCCTTCAGTGCATCACGCGTGCCGGAGGTTGACGGCGGGCCATAGACCAGGATCGGCAGGTTCGGCAGCGAGGGATCGATGTCGTTCCAGTTCTTGGCGGTCTGCTCTTCACCAAACGGGCTGGCGGCCAGCGCGCGATAGATGATTTCCGGCGTCAGGTTCATCTGGATGCCGCCATTGGCCGCAGCGAAAGCGATGCCATCAAGGCCCACCTGGATTTCGGTGACATTGGTCACGCCGTTGGCGACGCAGGTCTCGAACTCTTCGGCCTTCATGCGGCGCGAGGCGTTGGCGATGCTGGGCGTGTCCGGCCCGGCGCCTTCGCAAAACAGGCCGATGCCCGAGCCAGTGCCGTTCGATTCGATCAGCGGGGCGGCGAAATCGGGGAAGTTGCGGGTGAAGGTTTCCGAAACCACGGTTGAAAACGGGTACACGGTGGACGAGCCCACCACGCGGATCGCGCCGCCGCCGGTGGAGGCGCTATCGCCACTGCCACACGCGGTAAGTGCCGTCGCTGCCAGCGCAGCAATCGCGAATTTGAAGGTCTTATGCATTATCGTTGGTCCACTTCATCAGATGATCCGCGCGGTAGAGGCGGTGTGTTACGGTTCAAAGACAGATGCCGGACACGTGATGGTCACAAGCCGGCGGGGAAGGGTCAGAAATCGAACTGGCCACGCAGGGCCACGGCATCGGCACTGTAATCGCGCTCGCCGCCGGTCAGGGCGATGGCGGCATCGTTATAATCCAGGTGTCCGTAATTGAGCGTCAGGCGGGTGTAATCGGTCGGCACCCAGACCACTGAGGCGGAATAACCATCCTGCGATCCGCCGCGTACCGGCAGGTCAGTCAGGTCGAGCGTGTCATAGCGCACATTCACCTGCCAGGCGCCCGGACCGCCAGCATTGATGCCGCGCCGGGGCCGCGTGCGGTCAAAGGATCCGCCGCGATAGCCCATGGTGTCGCCTTCGGTCAGGAACAGCCCGGCTTCCACATACGCGCCGTCAAACGAGGCATCCGTCCCGCCCGGTCCGCCGCGCACTTCCTGCCGGTGATATTCGCTGGCCACATGGAACGGGCCGCGATTGTAGGCCAGTTCCAGTCCATATCCGTTCTCGCCAACGGCATTGACGTTGCCGGTATCGACAAAGCGCAAGTCGGCGGTGTGCACGAACGGGCGCGTGCGATAGCGCACCGAAGTAGCGGCGTTGTTGAGGTTGCGCACGTTTGCCGAAGCGCCAAGGTGCAGCGTGCCGCCAGCCACTTGCGGCGCAAACACCACCCGTCCGTGATACGACAGCGCGTTGCTCTCATCGTTGTTGAGGTCGGCCACGTTATCGGTGAACACGCCGCCCTGCACCAGCAGCGGACCCTTGCTGTAGGTGGCCGCCACGCCCAGGCGACGTTCATAGCCGAAGGCGGTGTTGATCGCGGCGCGTTCGGTAAAGCTGGTGAACAGGTCGCTGGTCATTTCTTCCAGGCCCCAGAACGGCTTCATCTGGCCCACGGTCAGGACCACTTCGTTGCTGGCCTGATAGGTGAGGTAGACGTCGGTCAGTTCCACACTGCTGTTGGCCAGTTCGACTTCGGCCCGATAGCCAAAGCCGCCGGGTATCTTGCCATCAACGCCGAGATAGAAGCGGCGGAATTCCGAAGCAAAGCCGGTGCTGCGATCAGTGATACCGGCAGGCGCATCGAGCACGCCAGCATCGATCTGCAGGCGACCGCGCGGTTTGAAGCTCCAGCCGCCGGGCGCTGTGATCTCGGGCGCGCCGCGGAAGGCGATCGAATAGGCTGGCGGTTCTGCAGGGGCAGGGGCGGGTGTAGCAGCGACGGCAGCCACAGCCGCGCTGGTTGTGGCCACCGTGGCCTCGGTGGTATCGGCCTGCACCTCGACATCGTTGATCCGGCTCGACAAGGCGTCGATCTGTGCTTGCAGGGCCGCGATCTGGGCGCGCAGGGTCGCGACCTCGTCGGTCTGCGCATGGACCGCCGGGGCGATCAGGACCGTGCTGGCTAACAGCAGTGCGGCAATGGGCTTGGACACAGGCGACTCCAGTTCTGACCTATATGTGACAGAGATGAGGCGCCCCTATGACCACTCCTTTGCAGTTTTGTGACAGTCCCCACTGCTAATTACCCTCTCACGGGCAAAACAGCAGTCAAATCGTCACAATCGCGGGGGGCTTGTTCAGTCGGCCAGCAAGGGCAATCGCACGCTGACCGTGGTGCCGCTGCCGATCTGGCTGGCGATATCCAGCTGGCCGCGATGCCGTTCCACGATGTGCTTGACGATGGCCAGGCCAAGGCCCGTGCCGCCTGCAGCACGGCTGCGGCTGGGATCGGTGCGATAGAACCGCCGGGTCAGGTGCGGGATATGTTCCGCCGCAATGCCATCGCCCCGGTCGCGCACGGTAAGCAACGCCATGTCGCGATCCGTCGCCGCGATCGCCACGGTAACATCGGTCCCGGCCGCGCCATACTTCATCGCATTGTCCACCAGGTTGCGGACCAGTTGCTCCAGCTGGTTGCGATCGCCCCGGATGGTCAGCTTGTCGGCTTTAAGTTCAAACTTCAGCCGCGCCAGGCGATCCGGCCCGGCACCGTCGCGCGCGGCCTGGCGCACCAGTTGCACCAGTTCCACCGGCTCGCGTGGCTGGTCGTGCTTTTCCGCTTCCACCCGGCTCAGCGACATCAGGTCGTCTACCAGCGAGGCCAGCCGGCGCGCTTCGCGCAGCACGGTGGCAAAAAACTTCTCGGCCTGCGGGCGCGGCATGTCAGCGCCTTCATCGGCCAGCGTTTCCATATAGCCGATGATCGAGGCCAGCGGGGTGCGCAGCTCATGGCTGGCATTGGCGACAAAATCGGTGTGTGCGCGGCTGATGTCGGCCTCGGCCGTGCGGTTGACCAGTTCGATCAGGCTGTAACGCTGGTCAATGGGCTGGCGCGACATGTGCCAGATGCTGCGCGGCCCGGTCAGCCCCTGCACATCGGCGCTGCCGCCATCCTTGCGCGAGAGCAGCTCCACTGCCACCGGGTGGCGAAAGGCGACCCGTGCATCCTGGCCGATGATGTGCCCGCCAATCGCCTCGCGCGCAGCCTTGTTGGCCAGGATGATCCGCTCGCCATCCAGCAGCAGCATCGGCAGGCCGGTGTTCTCCAGCAGTTCGCGCATCCCCGCGCGGGTAAACTGCATGGCATCGCTGGCGGGTGGCGTGGGGCCTTGCGGCGGTGGCTGGCTGAGCCAGAACGAGGCGCACCACACCAGTACCACGCCGGTCGCCACCAGCCAGTCGACGCCGGCGACCAGCATGGCCACGCCGGTGACAAGCGCCACCACGAATCCGCCGGTAGGGATGCGCAACGAATCCATCGCCCCGGCCATAGTGCCAAGCGCAACAGGCGACTACCGCGAAACTAAGCTGTGGTGATTTGTGAC
>JAZKFK010000023.1:0-1777 GCA_040386475.1 Pseudomonadota bacterium
CTGGGCAGCGCGTCGAAGCTCTTGCGTGCCAGCAGGCGGTTGGTTTCGTCCGACCAGTCGTGGAACACGTTGGAGAAGAAGTGACCGTCGGGTCCGCGCGGCCATTCCTCGCTGAACATGTTGACCCCGGCAGTGCTGACTTGCGCACCCACGCCTTCTCGATCGACGAATTTCTGCGCCTCGGTGGCCATTTCCTTCAGGTCCATCAGCACAACCTTCAGGCCCGGATGGGCGCGGGCGATCTCGATGCCATAGATGCCCGATCCGCAGCCCACGTCCATCAGCGTGGTCAGCGTGCCGAACACCTCCTGCGCCCCGGCACCCAGCGCGGGGGCCTGGCTGTGCGCGTGCATGAAGCTGGCGATGCCCTCGGCCGCTTCCTGCGACATGGAGCCGCGCTCCCATTCTGCCGGACGCGCGGCATTGCCAACGCCTTCCTCCGGATCACCGGGGCGGCGGCCGGTCTTCAGCGATTCCAGCAGCCGATCATGCAGCAGGGAGTTGAAGTCGATCCGTTCGTAAAAGCTGCCCCAGTAGCCAGCGCCTTGCGGATGCAGCCAAGTGCGGGCGAGGTGGGTGGCGCGCCATTTGCCCAGCCGCTTTTCCACCAGTTCCATGCTGCACAGCGCGGCCAGGTGCATGGCCAGCGCGCGGGCATCGACGCCCAGTTTGGTCGCCAGTTCATCGGTGGTCAGCGCGTTTTGGGTCAACGCGGCGAATGTGCCCACCTTGCAGTTGACGTTGACGATGGGCAGGCGGAACTGCGCCAGCCAGATATCCCAGATCGGCGCGTCATCGCGCGTTGGCGGCAGTGGTCCCATCGATTCTCTCCCCTTTTTGTTTTGTGCAAATTAGCGACGCACTTGCGCCGCGCCAGCCCCGCGTGCCATATTTCTAACAATTGTTACGATAGCCTTGGGAGAGGACCGCATGGCCACCGTTCTGGACGCTGATGTTGAAGCGGGCGCGCGCGAAGTGCGGGCGATGATGCGCTATGTGGACGAGGGCGATTTCGTCACCCGGCGCTATGTCAGCCAGGGGGCCGAGATCAACACCGGAACCTATTCCGACCACGAAGTGACCATCCGCGACGCCATGCCGATCCGCGATCACTTCACGCTGGATACCCACGGCTTCACCATTGCCAAATGCCCCAGTGCCGTGGCCGATTTCCATGACAAGGCGCAGGTCGATGCGCTGTACGAGGCCGAGGTGGAGCGCGCAGTGGTGCGCCTGACCGGCGCGGACAAGTGCGTGGCGCGCGGGTGGATGATCCGCACCAGCGCCGACCTGTCTGCCCAGGCGCAGGAGAAGGTGGAAGGCTACCAGCACAGCGGCGGCATCCAGCCCCCGGCGGGCGAAGCGCATGTCGATATCAACACCCCCACGGCCAGGCGGATGGCCGATGCGACCTACAAGAAGCATTTCCCCGATGGGCCGGGTTACAAGCGGTTCCTGATCTCCAGTTTCTGGCGCACCTTCTCACCCCCGCCGCAGGACGTGCCGCTGGCGTTGTGCGACGGGCGCACCAGCTTTGGCGGTGAGGAAAAGGCCAACACGCTGTTTATCGTCGACCAGTTCCCCGAAGGCGAGGCGCTGATCGCGCCGGTGGAGGGCGAAGAGACCATGCTGGCGGCAACGATCTTCAGCTATCACCCCACCCATCGCTGGTGGTATTTTGCCGGCATGCAGGCGGACGATGCCCTGCTGTTCAAGTTCCATGACAGCGATCATTCGGTCACCTGGCGCTGCCCGCATTCGGCCTTCCGCGATGCGA
>JAZKFK010000024.1:0-2894 GCA_040386475.1 Pseudomonadota bacterium
GCAATCAGGCCCAGCAGGTTGTCCGACATGCCATACATGCTCTGCCACAAGGCCAGTGCCGCTGCGCCGGACACGATCGATCCTGAATCGATGTAATTGGCCAGGCCGGCAAGGACGGTGCCCTTCCAGTTGTCCTGTTCAGTCTGGACTTCGTCCGCCGCTCCCACCTTGCTCATCTTGCCGCATCCTCCGTGATTATTGTTGTGTTTATCTGATCGATTGCTGTCACGGCGTTCATTGCCATGGCCATGCGCAGCTTTTGCGCGCTAGCGCCTGGCAAGCGGCAACCAACGCAGGCTTCATGCGGCGGCCATCGTGCTTGTCTGCCAGTGCCTGCGGTAAGCAGAAAGGTCACAGGGCAGCGGCGCCACCCTGGCAAGTTTACCTTCAGGGACAAGTTCGGGGTTGATCAGCCGCAGTGCACCGAAGCTGACGTCGTTTTGCGCGTTAGCGGTATAGATTGCCGTTCCGGGCCGCAGGCTGGCGAGCGCGCGGACGAAAACCTCGGCTGCCGCAAAGCGGCCTTCGATCAGCGCCCGCTCCTTGGTGCCGATCAAGTCCAATGCGGCATCCGCGACCAGCGCGGCATAAAGACATGCACCGGCGCGGCGGGCATTCCAGTCGGCCGGACGCTTCAGCCAACCGCCCTGGCCACGCGGGAAGGGGCCATTGCCGGGGACCAGCGTGGGCAGCACCATGGCGCCCGACGCCACCACCTGTTCGACCGCAGCGAGCAAGTGCGGTTGATCCTTCTTGGTGTCCACGCTGCGGGTGTCGCTCTCGACCAGCAATTCGATCTCGCGCCCACCCATGAAGCGGGCCGAGGGAAGCGGCTGGCCGAAAGCATCGACATTCACCAGGCAATCGCGGTCCTCCGGCAGGCTTGCTGGAGCCAAGGCCTGCTTCGCCAGCCGCATGGCGATGAACCAGGTGCCGGTGGAAAGCACAGTCGCCTCATTATTGGCGATCTCGGCAAACCCGCGCGCGGCCAACAGCGCTGCATTGGAATCATGAATGCCGGCCAATACCTTCGTCTGCGGAGAGAGGCCGGAACTCGCCGCGATTTCAGGCCGGATCAGGCCGATCACATTACTGGCGCTTGCCAGAGGCGCAAACCGGCCTGCCCACCCTTGCGCCAGTGCCAGCGTGGAGAATTTTCCTGACGTCGGGTTCCACAGGTCCGAATGACAACCGAGGCTGGTCACCTCGGACACCGCCTCGCCACTCAGGAACCAGGCCCAGTATTGCGCCCACGGCACCAGGGTTGCGCTGGCCATGGCGTTCGGGTGGAGGCGGTCCAGCCAGAACAGCTGTGCACCGAAATTCAGCCCACCGGGCAGGGCGGGCGATCCGGTCTCGGTAAATGGCGTGCGGCCTTGCCGGTATTCATCCAGCACATCGGCAGGAAGGTCCTGCTCGTAATCCAGCGGCGCGATTGCCAGGCCCGTTGGGGATAGTGCGGCAACGGCAGCGCCATGGGCCACGGGGACGATATATTCCACCGTTGGGCGGCCCATGCGATCCAGCGACTGGCGCAAGAACTGCCCGATTCCCACCGCGTCCAATCGCCGGATTCCGCCCTCCTCGACTATGGCATTGGGACGTGTTGCACGGTCGATCATCCGGCCGTCGCGGGACCACAGGCTGACTTTGCTCAGCGTCTTGCCGATATCGACGACGATGGCGAAACCATCCTGCAAATCCCACTCCCCTTGCCTGCCCACAATCTCGATTGATTACCTCTTAGCGAAAATGATTGTTTATGAAAAGCGCCTTTGCTATCGAGTCTCGATCATGAACATGCATAGCCCAGTCTCGGGAGAGGCAATCCCGTTCCAGATCCCGACCAGCCGGTGGGATGCTTCGGTTGCTTTGGGCAAGTCCGAAGCGGAACTCCTGCTCTATCGGTCCAACCTGCTCGGTTCGGACCTGACCGTGACCAATTTCGGTGGCGGCAACACGTCGGCCAAGATCGTCGAGCAAGACCCGCTGACCGGCGCGCCGGTGAAAGTCCTGTGGGTCAAGGGATCGGGCGGCGACATCGGATCGATGAAGCTGGATGGCTTTGCGACGCTGTATCAGGACAAGCTGTTGGCGCTGGAAGGTCATTATGCCGGCCCGCAGGATGACGACAAAATGGTCGGCTTCCTTTCGCATTGCACCTTCAACCTTAACGGTCGCGCGGCCAGCATCGATACGCCGCTGCACTCGCTGCTGCCGTTCGCGCATGTCGACCACGTCCACCCGGACGCGATCATCGCCCTGGCCGCCAGCAGCGGAGGCGAGGCGGCCACGCGGGCGATCTGGGGTGACGAGATCGGCTGGCTCCCCTGGAAGCGGCCCGGTTTTGCGCTTGGCGTGATGATCCGTGATTTCGCCCGCGCCAATCCGCGGGCCAAGGGTGCAATGCTGGCCGGGCATGGCATCATCTGCTGGGCCGATACGTCGCATGCCTGTTACGAACAGACTGTGCGCCTGATCGCGCAGGCGGCGGAATACCTGAACAACAAGCTTGCCGGGCAACCGGCCTTTGGCGGTGCGGTCATCTCTCCCTTTGTTGACCGCGCCGCCATCGCTTCGCGCCTTATGCCGCGCCTGCGCAGCCTGATGACGGGCGAGCGCCGCAAGATCGGCCATTTCGCAGACGACGCCGAGACGCTGGAATTCGTCAATTCGGCCGACCTTGAACGTCTTGCCGCGCTGGGTACATCATGCCCGGATCACTTCCTGCGCACCAAGATTGCTCCGTTGGTGCTCGATCCCGCGCGAATGGATGACGAAGCCTATCTCGCAGAGCGGCTGACCGACTATCGCGCGCTTTATGCGGCCTATTACAACCGCTGCAAACGCGGCAATTCACCCGCCATGCGCGATGCCAATCCGGTGGTCGTGCT
>JAZKFK010000024.1:2994-9308 GCA_040386475.1 Pseudomonadota bacterium
GCGACAGCGGCCCGTCTGCTCAAGGATGGCGCCTGCGTGATGCTGGCTGACCGCGACGGTGCGGCGGTGGACCAGGTGCGCGAGGGTTTTGCGGGCAAGTTTGGCAAGGACGTGGTGCGGGCCGTCACCTGCGACGTCACCGACGAGGCGCAGGTTGCTGCCGCCTTTATCGCCTGCGCGTGTGAATTCGGCGGGCTCGACATCCTCGTCGCCAACGCCGGGATCGCCTCCAGCGCCGCCATTGAGGATACCACGGTCGACCTGTGGAACCGCAATTTCGACGTGCTGGCGCAAGGCTATTTCCTCACCGCCAAGCATGCCTGGCCGCTGCTGAAGAGCATGGCCGCGCAAGGTGGCACCAGCGTGGTGTTCATCGGCAGCAAGAACGCTGTCGCAGCGGCCAGGAATGCTTCAGCCTATGCCAGTGCCAAGGCGGCGGCCAACCACCTGGCCCGGTGCCTGGCGCTGGAAGGGGGCGATCACGGCATCCGCGTCAATGTGGTCAACCCTGATGCCGTGATCCGGGGCAGCCGCATCTGGGATGGCGACTGGCGTCAGGAACGCGCCGGTGCCCACGGGATCGACGCAGGGACCGAGCTGGAAGAACATTACCGCCTGCGCTCGATGTTGAAGCGCGACGTGCTGCCCGAAGATGTCGCCGAAGCCGCCTGTTGGCTCGCTAGCGATGCATCGGCCAAATCGACTGGTAACATGATCAACGTGGATGCAGGCAACGCACAAGCCTTCTCAAGATAAGGCTGTGTGACGAGGGTTGAGGAGCGGGACAATGCGAATGGCGAAATTGCTGGCGGCTGGTCTTGCCTTTCTGGCGTCACCGCTGGCTGCGCAATCTGGCATGCCTACCCCTTCGGCCGCCGAAGCTCCCGCCGAACCGGGTGCCATGCCGCTCTATGGCTCCAGCAATCCCGGCGATCCGGCGACTGAGAACTGGGGCCGGATGGGGCCGACCAATTATTTCCTGCGCAATGTCACTTATCCCACGCTCACCCCGTTCCTGCCCGATCCGGCAATCGCCACTGGAGCGGCGGTGGTGGTCGTGCCGGGCGGGGCGTTCATGGGTCTGGCGATGAGCCATGAAGGCTGGGACGTGGCGCGCGCGCTCAATGCCCGCGGGATCGCCGCCTTCGTGCTCAAGTACCGCTTGCTGCCAACCCCCGCCGATGAGGCAGAGGCGATGGCGTTCATCGGTCGGACGATGGCCGAAGCAGACGGCAGCAATGCCAGCGGGCCGCCGCGCATTGGCAATCCGCAGACAACCGAGGATGGCCTTGCCGCGCTGGCGCTGGTGCGCGCCCACGCAGGAGAATGGGGCGTAGATCCTGCGCGCATTGGCATGATCGGTTTTTCTGCCGGCGCAATGACTTCGCTCAATACCGCCCTGGCAGCAGGCGCGGGCGAAGGCCCGGCATTCGTCGGTTACATCTATGGCCCGCAGGATGTTCCGCCCGCCATACCCGCGCAGGCACCGGCGCTGTTTGATGCCATTGCGCTGGATGATCCGCTGTTTCCAGCCAAGGGCTTCCCCATTGTCGGCGCGTGGCAGGAAGCTGGCCATGCGGTGGAACTGCACGCCTATCAGGGCGGCAGCCACGGTTTCGGCCTTGGCCTTGCGGGCACCACCTCCACCGGCGTGCTGGATCAATTCGTGCTGTGGCTGGCTGCGGAAGGCTTCCTTACTCCCGAGACCGCACAATGACCTTGCCGATTGCACCTGACCTGATCGCCGAACGCAACGCCGCCGCATTGCCTGCGCTGGAGGACGATTACGCTGCGCTGGGTCGCAAGCTGGAACGGCGCGGGGTCGAAATCGAGGCCATCAAGGACCGTGCGAAAGCATGGTCAGTCGCCGTGCCGAGCTGGGGTGCGGGGCGGGGCGGCACGCGGTTTGCCAAATTCCCGCTGGCGGGCGAGCCGACCAATATTCATGAGAAGCTGGAAGATTGCGCCGTCATCCAGCAACTGGGTCGCACCACGCCGCGCGTGTCGCCGCACTTTCCGTGGGATTGCGTTGCCGACTACGGGGCACTGCGCGAGGAGGCTGACGCACTTGGCCTTGGCTTCGATGCCGTCAATTCCAACACCTTCCAGGACCAGCCGGGCCAGCCACACACCTATGCTACCGGCTCGCTGTCCAGCACGGTACCGGCGACCCGGGCGCAGGCGGTGGAACACAACATCGCCTGCATCGAGATTGGTCGCCAGCTGGGCTCCACCGCGCTGACCGTGTGGGTGGGGGACGGCACCAACTTCCCCGGCCAGCAGGACCTGGGCCGCAGTTTCGACCGCTATCTGGATGCCGCTGCCGAAGTTTATACGGCCTTGCCCGATGGCTGGCGGATGTTGCTGGAACACAAGATGTTCGAACCTGCGTTCTATTCTTCGGTCATTGCCGACTGGGGATCTTCGCTGATGGCGGCGCTGGAACTGGGCGACAAGTGCCAGTGCCTGGTCGATCTGGGCCATCACGCGCCCAACGCCAATATCGAACAGATCGTCGCCCGGCTGCATCGTGCGGGGAAGCTGGGCGGTTTCCATTTCAACGACAGCAAATACGGCGATGACGATCTGGACAGTGGTTCGATCAATCCGCACCAGCTGTTTCTGGTGTTCAATGAACTGGCCGAGGCGGAAGCCAGTCCGCGTGGCGGGTTCGATCCGGCCTACATGATCGACCAATCGCATAACGTGACCGATCCGATCGAATCCATGTTGTCCAGCGCCGAAGCCATTGCCGGCTGCCACGCGCGTGCCGCGCTGGTCGATCGCACCACGCTCCATGCAGCGCAGCAAGACAATGACGTGATGCTCGCCTTCCGCACTTTGCGAACCGCATATGACACCGATGTTGGCCCGATCCTGGCCATGGCGCGGATGGAGCAGGGCGGGGCGATCGACTGGCTGGGCACTTATCGCGCCAGCCAATACCGGCCGCGCAAGGCCCAGCAGCGCAAGCCCGTGGGCCTGGGCGCGGGAATAGTTTGAAGCCGCAACAGACGGCGTGAGGGAGAGTAAATGAGCAGGTTTGCCAAGTCCGGGCTGTTGTCTGTCGTATCCGCGCTGGCGCTGGCCGGCTGCGCCACGACCGGGGTTGCCCCGCAGACGTCGCCGCAAGCTGCGGCAGACCCTCTCCTGCAGGGTTTCGAGAACCCGCCGATGACCGCGCGACCGCGCACCTGGTGGCACTGGATGAACGGCAATATCACGCAGGCCGGGATCGCTGCCGATCTGGCCTGGATGGCATCGGTGGGCATGGGCGGCGTGCAGACTTTTGACGCTGCACTCGACACGCCGCAGATCGTAGACGAGCGGCTCGTCTACATGACGCCGGGCTGGCGCGAGGCGTTCGCCTTTGCCGATGCCGAAGCCGAGCGTTACGGGCTGGAGTTGGCGATCGCCGCCTCACCCGGCTGGTCGGAAACGGGCGGTCCGTGGGTTGCGCCGGAAGATGGCATGAAGAAGCTTGTCTGGGGCGAAACGCTGCTGGCCGGGGGCACCCGATTCTCCGGCAGGCTGGTTGCTCCCCCCGCCATGACCGGCCCCTACCAGACCGCGATTTTCCGCGAGGAGATGGGCGGATTGCTCGACGAGGCCGCTCACTTTGCGGCAAGCGGCCGGGTAGCGGTGCTGGCCGTGCCGGTAACCGCCGCGCCCTTGCCGACGCCCTCGTTCACGCTGGCGGATGGCTCGGCGCTGGATGCGGGTTTGCTGGGCGATGCCGACATCGAAAGTGGAGTTCGCATCCCGCTGGCAGCCGATCTGTCGGGCGAGGTGCGCGCCACTTTTGCCCAGGCCCAGACCGTGCGGTCGCTGCAGGTGTTCTTCCCCGGCCTGAAGTTGCCATTCCGCGGCGTGCCGATTGCTCCCGTTCTGGAAGCGCGGATCGATGGGGCCTGGCAACCGGTGCGCGAGATTCCGCTTAGCGCCGTACCGACCACCGTATCGTTTCCGGCCGTGACTGCGCGCGAATTCCGGCTGCGGATTGCGGCTGCCCCCGCGGTTGACCTGTCCTCGCTTGCAGGCGCTCCGGGCGCACTGGAAATCGATATCTTTGCGCTGGGCGACATGTCGACCATCGCACTCACCGCAGCCACTTTTTCAGCCGAAGCGCGGACCGATCGGGTGGAGGAAAAGGCCGGATACCAGACGGTCCTCGATTATAACGCCATCGCCGGGCAGGGCGATAATGCGACGTTTGCGCCGGAAGAAGTGATCGACCTGACCGACCGCGTTGCCGCCGACGGTACACTCGACTGGACGCCGCCAGCCGGGCGCGACTGGCGCGTGCTCAGCTTTGGCTGGTCGTTGACCGGAAAGGTCAACCACCCCGCGCCGCCCGAGGCAACCGGGCTTGAAGTCGACAAGTTCGATGCCGAGGCGGTGCGTGGCTATCTCGAAACCTATCTGGCCATGTACGACCAGACTGGCGCCAGCGGGATCGATGCGATCCTGACTGACAGCATCGAAGTGGGCCTGGCCAACTGGACTCCGCGCATGGAGGCCGAATTCGCTGCCCGGCGCGGCTATGCGCTGCGTCCGTGGCTGCCTGCCCTGACCGGCGTGGTGATCGGTTCTGCCGCCCAGACCGAGGCATTCCTGTACGATTGGCGTGATACCTTGGGCGAACTGGTCGCCGATGCCCATTATGCCACCGTGGCCCAGGTCGCCCACGAGAATGATCTTGTCGTATATGGCGAGGCGCTGGAGGACAGGCGGCCGCTGCTGGGTGATGACCTGGCCATGCGCAGCCATGCCGATGTGCCGATGGCGGCGTTGTGGGCGTGGCAGGATGGCATGAGCGCGCGCCCCACGTTCCTTGGCGACATGCGCGGTGCGGCATCGGTCGCGCATGTCTATGGCCGGCCCTATGTCGCTGCAGAAAGCATGACTTCGGCCAATTCGCCGTGGGCTTTTGCCCCGCGCGACCTGCGCCGCATTATCGATCTGGAATTTGCCAACGGCATCAACCGCCCGGTGATCCACACCTCGGTCCACCAGCCGAGTGACACGCTGCAACCAGGCCTGTCGCTGCTGATCTTCGGCCAGTATTTCAACCGGCACGACACCTGGGCAGGCATGGCGCGGCCGTGGATCGATTACCTCAGCCGCAGCTCATACCTGCTGCAGCAAGGCACTTTCCACGCCGATATCGCCTTGTTCATGGGCGAGGAAGCGCCGCTGACAGCGCAGTACGCCAGTGGGGCTCCGGCAGGTTTGCCGCGCGACTATGCGTACGATTTCGTCAACGCCGATATGTTGACCGAAGCCTTGCGGGTTGATCAGGGAATGATCGTTTCGACCGGTGGCACGGGCTACCGGGCGCTGCAACTTGGCGGATCCAGCCACCTGATGACGCTGCCGACCTTGCGCCGGATTGCGCAGATGGCCGCGCAGGGCGCCACCATCATCGGCCAACGCCCGCAAGGTTCGCCATCGCTGGCCGACGATCCGGCAGAATTCACCCGGTTGGCCAATGCCACCTGGGCTCTGCCTAACGTGATCGCCCGCCAGGATGCCGAAGCGGTGCTGGCCAGCCTTGGCCTTGTGCCCGATTTTTCCCATTCCGGCGCATCCGCAGGGGCCGAGATTCTGTTCGTCCACCGGCGCCTGGCCGAGGGCAGCGAAATCTATTTCATCAATAACCGTTCGGCCCTGCCGCAGCAGATCGAGGCGCGATTCCGCACCACGGGGCTGGCGCCCGAGCTGTGGGATGCGGTCACGGGTACCGCGCGGCCGCTGACCTATCGCTTCGACGGCGAGCAGACGGTGATCCCCATTGAACTGGGAGCGGAAGATTCCCGGTTCGTGATCTTCCGCCAGCCGACCTTGGCGGCATCGCGCATCGTGCCTGCACCGGTCGAGAATGTGGCGACCACCCTGGGTGGCCCATGGACTGTCTCATTCCAGCCGGGGCGGGGCGCGCCAGCCGCGATCCAGCTGGCCGGCTTGATGCCCCTTAATGAGCATGAGGACTTCGGAGTTCGCCACTTCTCCGGGGTCGCGACGTGGTCAACCAGCTTTACGCTGCCGCAAGTGCCAGCGGGCGCATTGTGGCTGGACCTTGGAACAGTAGGTGATGTGGCCGAAGTGCTGGTCAACGGACAGCCTGCCGGCATCACCTGGCTGGCCCCGGATCGGGTCGAGATCGGGTCACTGGTGCGACCCGGAATCAACTCCCTTGAGGTGCGCGTGGCCAATCTTTGGGTTAACCGGCTGATCGGCGATCGGCAGGAGGGTGCCGAACCTGTCACATTTACCGCTGCACCCACCTATCGACCGGATGCACCCTTGCGTCC
>JAZKFK010000025.1:0-3239 GCA_040386475.1 Pseudomonadota bacterium
TGAGCGCGCCCCGTCCCACCGTTCCGCCGCCCCCTGCCAGCGACGTGCCCGCACGCGTGGGACTGGTCGGGCTGGTGACGCTGCTCGCCTATATCGCCCTGTGCCGCCTGTGGCCGGTGCTGGTGGCGCGCTATGGCTTGCCGGGGCCGCAGGAAGTGCTGTCCGGGCCTTATTCGGCGCTGCTCGCCATGGCCCTCAGCGGCACGGCGATGGCGCTGTGGTCTGTGGTGGTGGAGAAAGTCCACCGCAACCCTTCCACCGGTATTGACTGGGCCAACCCGCGCCCCGTGGCCGAAATTATCGACGTATCGGGCACCAAGATCGCCGGGCTGTGGGCTACCTGGGTGGGCATCGGCGCACTCTACTGCCTGGGCCGTTGGTACTGGGACGGGCAATACCTGTTCGCGATGGAAGTGATCGGCGTGGCGGCGATCCCGCTGTTCGTGCTGTCGGTGCCCTATGTCATCTGGCTCGACCGTTACCTGCAACAGCCGCGCGAACATGCCTGGCACTTCGGCGCGCTGCTGCTGGGCCGCGAGGCGTGGTCCGCGCACGAGGTGAAGAAGCACTGGCGCGCGTGGATCATCAAGGGGTTCTTTTCCGCCTTCATGATCTCGATCCTGCCGCCGGGCTTTGCCCATATCGTGGAAGCGGACTTCTCGCAGATCACCGGCGATCCGGTTTTGCTGGGCACGATCCTGCTGGAACTGATGTTCGTGATCGACGTGCAGATCGGCACCGTCGGGTATCTTTGCACCTTCCGCCCGCTGGATGCGCATATCCGCAGCGGTAACCCGTTCCTGGCCGGGTGGCTGGCGGCGCTGCTGTGCTATCCGCCGTTTGTCTATGGCTTCATGGGCAATAACGGCGTGCTGCAATACGAATACAACACCGCCGGGTGGGGCTACTGGTTCGGCGGCTATCCGGCTTTGATGTGGCTGTGGGCCGCGCTGCTGGTGGTGCTGACCGCGATTTATGCCTGGGCAACGGTGGCTTTCGGCATCCGCTTCTCCAACCTGACTTATCGCGGGGTGCTGACCAACGGGCCATACCGCTACACCCGCCATCCGGCCTACCTTTCCAAGAACACCTTCTGGTGGGTCTCGGTGCTGCCGTTCATGGTGACCAGCGGCTCGCTGGTGGACGCGGTGCGCAACACCTTCTTCCTCGGCTGCGTCAGCGCCATCTATTACTGGCGCGCGCGAACCGAGGAGGCGCACCTGCTGGGCGAAGATGCCAAATACCGCGAGTATTATGCGTGGATGGAGGCGCATGGCCCGATCACCAGCAGGCTGGCGCGGTTGTTCGCAGCCGTCAATCCGCGGCCGGTGCGGGCCAGCCTGCAACCGGCGGAATAGGCTTCAGGCGTTCCCCACCACGAAGCAGGCCGCCGCCACCAGCGCGCCAGCCATGCGGTTGGAACGGAAGCGAACCAGCGGATTTGCCGGATCGCCTGCATCGAGCGTCCACACTTGCCATCCGAAATGCAGCGCAGCCGGTACCAGCGCCAGCAGCGCCAGCGGGCCCGGCCGCACTTGCCAGAAGGCCAGCGCAAAGCAGGCCACGGCCGCAGCATAGAACAGCGCCACGCCCTGCTTCACCTTGCTCCCCAGTCGCAAGGCGCTTGACCTGATGCCCACCAGCGCATCGTCCTCGCGGTCCTGCAGGGCGTAGATCGTGTCATAGGCCATGCACCAGAAGAATGCGCCCGCATACAGCGCCAGCATCGCCCCCAAAAAGTCGCCACGCAGCGCCACCCAGCCCACCGGTGCCCCCCAGGTAAACACCAGCCCCAGCCACGCCTGCGGCCAGTGGGTGATGCGTTTCATGAACGGATAGGCGGCTACCAAGGCAAGGCTGGCCAGCGCCACCAATTGTGCCTGCCAGCGCAATTGCAGCAATACCACCAGCCCCACGGCGGCGAGCACGAGCAGCCACGCCCAGGCTGCCCTCACGCTCACCCGTCCGCTGGCCACGGGCCGCGCGGCGGTGCGCGCCACTTGCCGGTCAAGGTCGGCATCGACGATATCATTATACACGCAACCCGCCCCGCGCATGGCGATTGAACCGAGCAGCAGCCACGCCACCAGCTCCACCTGCCAGCCGGCTCCCGCCAGCCACACGCCCCAGGCGCAGGGCCAGAACAGCAGCCACCAGCCGATCGGCCGGTCGAACCGCGCCAGCAGTGCATAGTCACGCATGGCAGGCGGCAGCGCGCCAACCAGTCCGCGATGCTCGCTGTCGGGGGTGATCTGTTCGGCGGTCATGCTTGCTTCCTAGCCGCGCTTGGCCTTAGTGCCTAGCCGATGCCCGCAGTTCCCTCCTGGCCCCCGCGATCTGCCCCGCGCCTGTTTGTCAGCCAGCCGCTGGCGCAGGGAGCGCCCGTGGCGCTGGATGGCCCGCAAGCGCATTATCTCGCCCGTGTCATGCGCGTGGGCGAGGGCGATGCGGTGATCCTGTGCGATAACGTGACCGGCGAATGGGCTGCGCGCGTGGTGCAGGCAGGCAAGCGCGATGTTGTGCTGGAGCCGGTCGAACTGCTCCGCCCGCGTGAGGACGTGCCCGATTTCTGGCTGTGTCCCGCGCTGGTGAAGAAGGACCGCTTCGATCTGGTGTTAGAAAAGGCCAGCGAACTGGGAGTGGGGCGGATCGCGCCGGTCGTCACCCGGCGCTGCGTGGCGGACAAGCTGAACCCGGATCGCGCCCGCGTTATCCTGACCGAAGCGGCCGAACAGTGCGCCCGCACAGCGTTGCCGGAACTGGGCGAACTGGCGAAGCTGGATGCCCTGCTGCGCGATTGGCCGCAGGATCGCGCGCTGTTCTTCGCCGACGAGATGGGCGGCGCACCGGCAGCCTCTGCTTTCGCCGCGCACACTGGACCCGCTGCGCTGCTCACCGGCCCCGAGGGCGGCTTCGACGATGCCGAACGCGCCGCGATTCGCGCCCATCCCGCTGCACGCCCGATCAGCCTTGGTCCGCGCATCCTGCGGGGTGAAACCGCCGCGATTGCAGCCACGGCCTTGTGGATGGGCGTGGCTGGCGATTGGAATTGACTTGTTCCGGCCCGGATCCGGACAAACACAACCCGGTATCATTTTGCCACTGGCGCACAGGCGTTTAACATCCTAACGGCGCTGCCATGAGCACGCGCATGGCGTCTGAGGGGGAGGAGCGGCCGATCACGAGCCGCGACCAGCTGGTCCTGCCGATGCAGGCGGGCGAGAAGCCGCGCGAGCGGT
>JAZKFK010000026.1:0-1417 GCA_040386475.1 Pseudomonadota bacterium
TGTAGCCATCCGAATAGCGGTAATTGGCTTGCGGACTGTCATAGTACCGGTCGCGATAGGTATAGGGCACATTGTACACATCGTACCCGCTGGGCAACGGCTGCCCCACGGTGAAGTCATCGCCGGTCAGCAGCGCGGCGATCGAGCCGATCGCGGCGGTTTCCGGATCGATGCGGTAGACCACGTTATCGGCGAAGCGATAGCTGCCTTCCTGCCCCAGCCCGTAATAGCGGGTGTAATAGGGCGACATCTGGTCATAACCGTAAGCGTCCGGCCACTGGTTGCCCAGCGCCAGCGCGCCGCCAAGCAGCGGGATGTAGCTGGCAATGCTGCCATCGCCCGCCAGCCGCAGCAGGTAACCCGCATCATAGCGATAACGGCCGTCGTCATAGCGCGGCAGGCCCCACCACCCCAGGTCATAGTCGTCGCGCACCAGCCAGCCGTTCTTGCGCGCCTGGCCCGGGGGCTGGCAACCATTGCGCTTGGCAGCGAGGCCCGGCGGGCACCCGGCGATCATGCCGGGGTAGTTGACGGACTGGCGGTTCGCACCATCCCGGTCGAACACATAGCGCGACGGGGCGCGGCGCAGGTCACCGCTGACTTCGCGAATGCGCGAGGTGGCGTTGCGCCCGGCATCAACCGCACCGCGCAGGTCTGCCCGGTTGGCGTTGCCATTACCGTTGCCATTGCCATTGCCATTGCCATTGCCGCGCGCGTCGAGGACGCCAGGAATGGTGCGGTTGCCGGTCTGCGCCTCGGCGCGGCCCGCGGCTTGGCGGGCCGGGCCCTGGCGCTGGGCGTCCTGGCCATTGCCGCGCTCGGGCGACGCTGCAGCGGGACGACCGCCGCCGTTGTCGCCGCCATTACCATTGCCGTTCCCGCCACCATTACCGTTGCCGGGTTGAGCCAATGCGGCCGAGGCAGTCAGCGCGAGGGCCGCTACGCCAGTGAGCATCCATTTCATCGGTATTCTCCTTGCGTATTCAACCGCGCGCACGCCGCTATGTTCCGGCATTTCTACGGGTTTGCGACGAAGCGTAAAGCGTGGCCTCCGCCGTCCGCCGCCGCACAAGGCCGGGCAGCACCTTGCCACCTGCGCGCACCCAGCGGGCAAACTCGCGCGCGGCCCCGGCATAGTCGCCCGCGCAGTGCTTGCGGGTGAGCGAGGCGCGGGCAATGGCGCCGGTGTTGTAGTGGAAGCTGACCAGTGCATCGAACTGGGCCTGGTTGGTGGCTGCCAGGCCGAGGGCACGGGTGACCTCGGCGGCAAAGCGCGCCAGGTCGGCCTCCAGCCGCGCATCGCATTGCGCGCCGGTCCACACCGTGCCGGGGCCGATCCGGCCGCCTGCTCCATCGGGCCCAGTCGCGCCCCAGCCGATCGTCCACGGATCACCGCCGGTGCCGGGATCGGGATAGG
>JAZKFK010000026.1:1517-4947 GCA_040386475.1 Pseudomonadota bacterium
GTCGCGCCCCAGCCGATCGTCCACGGATCACCGCCGGTGCCGGGATCGGGATAGGCAGCATAGCGCCCGTCTGCCTGCCGCCGGGCGCAGCCTTCGAACTGCTTGATCAGGGCGATCCCGACGGGGCTGACCCGGCGGGGCATGGCTGCCAGCGTGGTGGTGGTGCCACAACCTGGAACACCTGGAACAGTGTCCAATGCGTAAATTTCCAGTTCGAGGGCAAGCGCCTCTTCCTCCCCCTTTTCCAGCGGACGGCCAAGGAGTTGGCGGAAGAATTCGGACACGGGAGTGGCAGTCATGCGGGTGGCCTTTCGGAAGGTAATGCAGTTGCATTCGGTCAGGCACAATGAAGGGGCTGTAGGAAAGCCTGCCGTGTGGCCCGGCACGATAGCAAAAGGGCGCCCGGATCGCTCCGGACGCCCCCTTGGTGATCCTGGGATCGCAGCGCTTAGCTGCTGTAGTACATGTCGAACTCGACCGGGCTGGGAGCCATTTCCCAGCGGTACACTTCGGGCCACTTCAGCTCGATGTAGGCATCGATCTGGTCCTTGGTGAACACGCCGCCCTTCAGCAGGTATTCGTGATCGGCTTCCAGCGAGTTCAGGGCTTCGCGCAAGCTGCCGCACACGGTGGGCACCTGGCTCAGCTCTTCCGGCGGCAGGTCGTACAGGTTCTTGTCCATCGCTTCGCCCGGATGGATCTTGTTTTGGATACCGTCGATACCGGCCATCAGCAGCGCGGCGCACGACAGGTACGGGTTGGCCAGGGGATCCGGGAAGCGGAATTCCACGCGGCGCGACTTCTCGCCCGTACCATAGGGAATGCGGCACGAGGCCGAGCGGTTGCGGGCCGAGTAGGCCAGCAGCACGGGCGCTTCGAAGCCCGGCACCAGCCGCTTGTAGCTGTTGGTAGTGGGGTTGGAGAACGCGTTGATCGACTTGGCATGCTTGATCACGCCGCCGATGAAATACAGGCACGCTTCCGACAGCCCGGCATAACCGTTGCCGGCGAAGGTGTTCTTGCCATCCTTCCAGATCGACATGTGGGTGTGCATGCCGCTGCCGTTATCGTCCTTGATCGGCTTGGGCATGAAAGTCGCCGTCTTGCCATAGGCATGGGCAACCTGCTGCACGACATACTTGTAGACCTGGATGCGATCGCAGGTTTCCACCAGCTTGCCGAAAGTCAGGCCCAGTTCGTGCTGCGCAGCGGCCACTTCGTGGTGCTGCTTATCCATCGGCAGACCCATTTCCAGCATCGTGCTGACCATTTCGGCGCGGATGTCCATGCAGCTGTCAACCGGCGCGACGGGGAAATAACCGCCCTTGGCAGTGGGGCGATGGCCCATGTTGCCGCCTTCGTATTCCTTGCCGGTGTTGGTCGGCAGTTCGATATCGTCGATGGCATAGCCCGAACCGGCATAGTGGTTCTCGTAGCGCACGTCGTCGAACATGAAGAATTCGGGTTCCGGGCCGACATAGATCGTGTCACCCAGGCCGATCGAGCCGAGATAGGCTTCGGCCCGCTTGGCGGTGGAGCGGGGATCGCGGTTGTACAGCGAGCCGTCGTTGGGCTCCACGATGTCGCACACGATGACCATCATCGGGGTGGCGCTGAACGGATCGACATAGACCGCATCAAGGTCCGGCTTCAGGATCATGTCGGATTCGTTGATTTCCTTCCAACCAGCGATCGACGAGCCGTCGAACATCAGGCCCTCTTCCAGCTCGTCTTCACCAATGACGCCGGCGCACATCGAGAGGTGCTGCCACTTGCCCTTGGTGTCGGTGAAACGCAGATCGACCCACTCGATCTCCTCGTCCTTGATCCGCTTCACGATTTTCGCAGCAGTAGACATGGTCATTCCTTCCTTAGATCAGTCAATTGTGTGTGGTTGGTCTTGCAGGCCGGATTGCTCCGGCCGAAATAGCGGTGCTTCGCGCCGGTCGCTCAGATCGCCGCGTCGTCCTGTTCGCCGGTGCGGATACGCAAGGCGGTCTGAATGTCGGAGACGAAGATCTTGCCATCACCGATGCGCCCGGTCTTGGCGGCGCCGGCAATGGCTTCCACCACGGCGTCGGCCTGGGCATCGGGCACGACCACTTCCAGCTTCACCTTGGGCAGGAAATCGACAACGTATTCGGCCCCGCGATACAGTTCGGTATGACCCTTCTGCCGCCCGAAGCCCTTGGCCTCGGTTACGGTGATGCCGGAAACGCCCACTTCGTGAAGGGCATCCTTCACTTCGTCGAGCTTGAACGGCTTGATAATCGCTTCGATCTTTTTCACGTCGGTCCCGTCGTTTGCCGATGGCGCGGAATGGAGTTATCCCGCACCGTGCCCCCAGGTAACCTTGGTATCAAGAATCGTGCCAAGGTCCGCTGACAGGGACTAGACCAGCGCGCACCGATCCGAAAGGGCGGATTCGCAAGATTGGCATCATTTCGGGATAGGGCAGGAAACAAAAGTTCCGCGCGTCAAGCAGAATGTTGCCCAAAATATCGGCAGATATGCCTGTTTTTTGGGCAGACTAAAGTGCTAGCCCGGCGGTCTGCGGGTATCCGGCCATCAGGTTGAGGCTTTGCACGGCGGCTCCGCTGGCGCCCTTGCCCAGGTTGTCGAGCATGGCCAGCAAGCGCACCTGGCTGCCATCGGCGTTGGGCAGCACGAACAGGTCCATCACGTCGCTCGGCGCCATCGAGCCGCGCAGCAGCAGTTCACCATCGGCGGGGGCGGCGCCCATCCGGACAACGGGGCTGTCGGCGTAGAATTCCGCCAGGCAGGCGACCATTTCTGCAGGGGTGGCCGCGCCGAGCATGGCGGCCAGTTGCAGCGGCACTTCCACCACCATGCCGCGATGGGCCGGGATCACGGCGGGGGTGAACAGCGGCGGATGGGCCAGGCCGCAGCGCGCCTGCATCTCGGGCACATGCTTGTGGCCCAGCGCCAGTGCATAGCCGCGCCAGGCGATGTCCCGGTCCGCCTCGAACCGCTCGATCAGCGCCTTGCCACCGCCGGAGTAACCAGAAACGGCGTTGCAGGTGTATGGCCAGTCGGCGGGCAGCAGGCCGGCGCGCACCAACGGTGCGAGCAAGGCAATGAAGCCGGTGGAATAGCAGCCTGGGTTGGACACGCGGGCGGCAGTGGCCACCGCTTCGGCCCCGCTGACTTCGGGGAAACCATAGACCCAGCCCGGCGCCACGCGGTGCGCGGTGGAGGCATCGATGATGCGCACCTTGCTGCCCTCGGCCAACTGCACCGCTTCACGCGCAGCATCATCGTGCAGGCACAACACGGCAAAATCGGCCGCATGGAGCGCCTCCTTCCGCGCGGCGGGATCCTTGCGGCGGGCATCGCTTAGCACGATCAGCTCGAACTCGGCCCGGCCAGCCAGCCGCTCGTTGATTTCCAGCCCGGTAGTTCCGGCGGC
>JAZKFK010000027.1:0-9405 GCA_040386475.1 Pseudomonadota bacterium
TTGCGCGCCACTCCGCAAGCGCGGGTGCTGGTGCTCGATGGCCTCTCGCCCCTGCTTGGCGCGGGCGATACGCTCACGTGGCGCAGCCTGACCGGCGATGATGGCGAGATGGTGTTCCTTGGCCTGAAGGATGGCGCCCCGCTGTTCGCCCCGGTGCCGCCGCACGGCGATGACCGGCCGGCCTATCTCCAGCGGCCAGCCTGGCGCGAAATCAGTCTGCTGGGGGCTGACGACCTCGCCATCTATGGCGGCGCGCGCAGCCTGGTCGATTGGCACGCCCGCCACCGCTGCTGCGCCCGCTGCGGCGCTGCCACCACGCTGGCCAAGGGTGGCTGGCAGCGCGATTGTCCGGCCTGCGCCGCGATGCATTTTCCGCGCACCGATCCGGTCACGATCATGCTGGTGGAGCATGATGGCGACCTGCTGCTGGGACGCGGCAAGAACTTCCCGCCGGGTCGTTACTCCGCGCTCGCCGGGTTCGTCGAACCGGGCGAAAGCATGGAAGATGCCGTGGCGCGCGAGGTGCTGGAGGAATCCGGTGTGCGGGTCCATTCGGTCACTTATGTTGCCAGCCAGCCGTGGCCGTTCCCCAGCCAGCTGATGCTGGGCTGCCATGCACTGGCCGAAAGCCGGGAATTGACGGTGGATTACAGCGAACTGGCGGATGCGGGTTGGTTCACCCGGCAACAGGTGGCGACCGCGCTGGCGGCTCCGGCAGACTCGGATGGTGAGGGGCTTGCCTTTCTTCCACCGCCGGAAACCGCTATTGCCCGCAACTTGCTGGAATGGTGGCTGGAGAGAGGCTGATGGCCGACGAATTGCAGGTTGACGTGTGGTCCGACGTGATGTGCCCATGGTGCGCCATCGGCTGGACCCAGTTCGCCAAGGCCATCGCCGAGTTGAAGGGCGACATCGCCGTAACCGCGCGCTTCATGCCGTTCGAACTGAATCCCGATATGGTGCCCGAAGGCCGCGAACAGGCCGCGCTGCTGGCCGAAAACTATGGCCGCTCGCTGGAAGAAGTGGCCGCGATGGGCGCCACGGTGGAGGAGGCCGCCGCCAAGGCCGGTTTCCCGATGACCTGGGCGGGCGAGGGTGAGGCGCCACCCAAGTGGGTGTGGAACACGCATCAGGCGCACATGCTGCTGCGCTGGGCGCTGGCCGTGGCCGATCCGGCCGCGCAGGCGAGGCTGAAGGAAGCCCTGTTGCGCGCGCATTTCCAGCAACGGCTGAATGTGTCCGACCGCTATGTGTTGCTGGATATTGCGGCAGGCGAGGGCTTTGACCGCGCCGCTGCCGCTGCCGCGCTGGATGATCCGGCGCTGTCACAGGCAATCCGCCAAGAGGAGCAGTTTGCGGCCAGCAACGGTATCCGCTCGGTCCCCACCTTCGTGGTCAATGGCAAGTATATCCTGCAAGGGTCGAGCGAACCGGAGAACTTCAGGCAGGCGCTGGTCAAGCTGGCCAGCATGGAAGCGATGGCTTGAGGAGCGGGGCATGACTGACAAACCCAAGGGTCCAGCGAGCTACTTCCCGTCGATCGAGAAGACCTATGGCCAGCCGATGGCGCACTGGTTCGGGATCGTCGCCGCCGCGCAGCCTGCAAAGCACATGGATCTGGTCAAGATGCTGAAGGAGCAGCACGGCATGGGTCACGGCCATGCCAATGCCGTGGTGGCGCACGTGCTGGCGGCAGCGAAGGGCTAGACCAGCCCCAGCTTGGCCAGGTCACGCACCAGCTTGCCGGGCATGGCATCGCCCGCCACTTCGCCGTCCGCCAGATCGGCCGGAACATCCGCGTCATCCAGGTAGCGCCAGCCCTGGTGCGCGCGCTTGGCCTTGGGGTGGACGCGGTGGAGGCGGTTCTCCAGCACGATATCCCAGTGCCCATCTGGCCGCTGGTCAAACCGCAGGATCGCCGCGCGGGCGACCATCGCGTGTTCATGGATCCAGTACAGCGAGCCGCCGGCCATTTCCGCGTGCCGCTTGGGCAGATAGCGGGTGCGCAGGCGCTTTTCCGGCGTGCGGCCATCGAACCATGCCGCCAGGTCCGCATAGGACGTGGCGCCGTAGGCGATCTTGGTCAGGTGCAGCGGCATGGGGCGGTTTTACCAGGCCAGTGTCTTGCCCTGATAGTCCAGGTAGCGATGGCCCGGTCCGGTATTGGCTTCGAGCATGTCGACCATTCCGGCCACGCTGGTGGCCACGTCGATATCCGCGCCATCTCCGCCCATGTCGGTTTTCACCCAGCCGGGGTGGACGTTGATCACGCCGATCGGCTTGCTGCCGATGTCCTGCGCGGCAAAACCGCGCGTCAGCGAATTGAGCGCTGCCTTGCTGGCGCTGTACAGTTCCGCCATCGCGTGGGTGCGCAAGGCAACCGATCCCAGAAGCGAGCTCATGAAAGCCACCGTGCCGCCATCCTTCACCAGCGGCAGCAAGGCGCGCGCCGTGCGCACGGGGGCAATGGCGTTGGTCATCATCAGCGCGGCCAGGTCTTCGCTGGAGACGTTCTCGGCCAGACCGTGCGGTGGTCCGCTTACGCCAGCGTTGACGAACACCAGGTCGAAGCTCTGCCCGGCCAGCGCTGCTGCCAGCGCCGCGACCGAGGCGGTATCGTCGATATCGACCGTGGCGATGCTGACCGCGGAGTTGTCCGCCGCAATGGCCGCCAATTCGGGCGCATGCTTGCGTTGCGTCGCCACCACCTGCCAGCCGCGCCCGGCCAGCTCGCGGGTCAGCCCCGCGCCAAGACCGCGCGATGCGCCGATGATGAGTGCAGTCTTGCCGTTTGCCATGGGTAGCCTCCGCTAAAGGATCAGGATTGCCAGATGTGCCTTGCGCAGCGCCCCTTCAAGGGGGCTATCCCACCAGCCCGCTGAGTACGGCAAGGCCAAGGAACACCAGGAAGCCCATCGAATCGGTGATCATGGTCACGAACACGCTGGAGGCCACCGCCGGGTCCTGGTCCATCCGGTCCAGCAGCACCGGCACGGCCACCCCGGCAAGGCCGGCGGTGACAATGTTGATCATCATCGCCGCAGCGATCACCAGCCCCAGCTGCACTGCCAGCGCGCCGCCCAGCGACACGGTGAAGATGGCCGCCACGGCCAGCCCGGCCAGCATGGCGATGGTGGCACCATTGGCCACAGCCACGCGAATTTCGCGCCAGATGATCCGGCGGGTGTTGCTGCGGGTCAGCTGGTTGGTGGCCAGCGCGCGGACCGATACCGCCATCGTCTGCGTGCCGGCATTGCCGCCGATGCTGGCGACCACAGGGGCCAGCGCGGCCAGCACCACCAGTTGTTCGATCGTGCCGCCAAACAGCGTGATGATCATCGCCGAAACCGATGCGGTCAACAGATTGGCCACCAGCCAGCGCACGCGGCTGGAATAGGCATCGCGGATCGGTTCGTTGATGTCGCCGTCGCCCGCACCGGACATCAGCAGCGCGTCTTCGCCCGCCTCTTCCTGGATGATGTGCACGATATCGTCGACGGTCAGCTGGCCGACCAGCCGACCACTCTCGTCCACCACGGCGGCAGAGATCAGGCCGTACTTCTGGAACCGGAGCGCCACCTCTTCCTGGTCCATCGAGACCGGGATCAGCGTCTGGTCGCGCTTCATCACGTCGGTCAGCGGGATGTGGCGCGGGGTCCGCAGGATCCACGAAAGCTGGCAGGTGCCGACCGGGTGGTGCCGCGGATCGACCACGAACACTTCCCAGAACTCGGTCGTCATGTCGTCCTGCTCGCGCAGGTAATCGATCAGGTCGCCAACCGTCATGGTCTCGGGCACGGCCACCAGCTCGCGCTGCATCAGGCGGCCAGCGGTTTCTTCCGGGTACGACAGCGCGCTTTCGATGGCGGCGCGGTCTTCCGGCTCCATCTCGGCCAAAATGGCCTGCTGGTCGGCGCTGTCGAGATCCTCGATCAGCTGCACCGCATCGTCGGTGTCCAGCTGTTCGGCGATTTCGGCCACGGTGGCGGCGGACAGGGCCTCCACCATCGACTCGCGGACGTAGTCGTTCAGTTCGGCGATCACGTCGCCGGTCATCAGGTCGGTGATGGCCTCGGCCAGCGCTGTGCGTTCGGCGCGTTCGAGCAGTTCGAACAAGTCGGCCACGTCGGCCGGGTGGAGTGGTTCGACCAGGTCATAGACGCGCCCGGTATCGCCTTCGTCCAGCGCATCGCGCACCGCATCCACGAAGCTGGTCTTCAGCCGGTTCTCCTCGTCCAGCTCGTCGAAGTCCTCGTCCAGAGGTGCCTCGCTGGCCGGGGGATGGAGATCGGTTTCGCTCATGCGGCATGGCCTAGCCCACGCCTTGCCAAAAGCAAGCCACTCGGGCGCCGGAGGGGTGACTTTGCCTTGCGGGTGCCTATAGGTGCAGGCAGCCAAAATATGAGGAGATACCCATGGCCGACGACAAGCTGACTTTCACTCTCGACACCGGCGACGGCGCGGGCGGCGACGTGGTGATCCAGCTGCGCCCCGATCTTGCCCCGGGCCACGTGGCCCGGATCAAGGAACTGGTGAGCGAAGGATTTTATGATGGCGTGGTGTTCCACCGCGTGATCCCGGGCTTCATGGCGCAGGGCGGCGATCCCACCGGCACCGGCATGGGCGGCAGCGACAAGCCCGACCTGGCGGCCGAATTCAACGCCGAGCCCCACGTGCGCGGCGTGTGTTCGATGGCGCGCAGCAGCAACCCCAACAGCGCCAATTCGCAGTTCTTCATCTGCTTCGATGATGCCCGCTTCCTCGACAAGCAGTACACTGCCTGGGGCGTGGTGGAGAGCGGCATGGAACACGTGGATGCGCTGCCCAAGGGCGAGCCGCCGCGCAAGCCGGGCAAGATTGCCAAGGCTACCCTGTCCTGATGAGTGTCGGGCGGCTGGCCGCGTGCCTTGCGGTTCTGGCGTTATGCGCCGGGATCGGGGCCTGCGTGCTGCCGCCCGATGCCCCTACGGTAATTGCCAGTGCCACCGGCACGGGGCCTGACGATGCCTACCGCGTGGTCAGCGTGGCGCAGGAATACGAAGTGCTGCGCCTGCTGGGCCTGGAAGCGCGCGGTCAAGAGCTGCACCTGCTCAACGGCCAGCCTTATGACGTAATCCAGGGGTTCAACCCTGCCACCGGAGAAACGCGCGAAGTCTGGTTTGACATCGCGCGTTTCTATAACCGGGGCGAACTGTAAGGTTTACTCCTGCCCGCGCGTCGGCTGGACGTTGCGGCTCTGGATCAGCCAGCGGCCTTCCACTTTCACCACATCGTCCACCCCGTTGCCCACTGCGGCAACGCGCGGAACCGGCTCCACGCCGGGGCCGCCGAACACGGTCATCCAGTAATAGTGGACCCGCGCTCGGGTTGGGCTGAGCACCTCGATCGTCTGGTTGGACATGATGTGGTGCATGTTGCCGGTCAGCGTGCCGGCCGCGCGCCGCGGGCGCATGGAGGCTTCCATGCCGGTGATCATGTTGCGCAGCGCCTCGCGCCCGGCCACATTGTTGAAGCGGCCATCCTCGGTAAACACGGCGGCATAGGCTTCCGCATCGAGGTTATCGGCGGCGCGGACATAATTCCACATCAGCTGTTCGACTTCGGAGCGCACCTGGCTTTCCATCAGCAGGCGGTTGACGTCCACTGCGGGCGGCGGGCTGCCGGGCAGGGTGGCCGGATCCCAATGCTCATCCGCCTTGCCATCCACGAACCGCCAGGTGTCGAACCAGGTGGTGGTGTAGGTTTGCGTGGGATCATCTGCATAGGGCATGATCCGGCGGGTCAGGATGGTCACGTAATCGCCCTCGGCCTGCACGGCCACTACGCCGTTGCCATCCTCCGCACTCAGCGCCGGGCATGGGCTCAGCGGCTGGCGGCGAGCGATCTGCGTGAAGTAATAGACCACCCCTTCCAGCCCGGATGCGGCGACCGGATTGTGCTGGATATAGGCATCGGTCAGCCATTCGCTGGCCCGGCCCCATTCATTGCACTTCAGCAGGTTACGCTGAATGTGCAGCGCGGCCTGCTTGTTGCGGTGAAGCACCGGATCGTTGCTGGAGAACAGGCTTTCGGGGTCCGGATGCGGCACCACGGGATCGCTCAGCGCGCGCATCTGCGCGGCGGCGGGAATGGGCAAGGTGGCCGCCAGTGCGGCGGCCAGGGCGATTTTCACGAACTTCATTGGTCTCTCCCCAAAGAATGCGGCTTTTCGAATCCGGTACAGCGGATGTGCCGCAATTCTGGCGGGGTGGCTAGAGGTCCGCCTGTATCAGGGTGTTACAGTCCCGCAGATACCAGCCAGTCGTGGAACAACCGCACCGGGCGCATGTCCAGGTCCACCGGCTTGCACAGGAACCAGTAGCTGTAGGGACTGGCAATGCGCTGATCGAACAGGCTGGTGACGCGGGTATCCTTGTTCCGCACCATGTGATCGTCATGCATGATGGCGATGCCCAGACCCTGCGCTGCTGCTTCCAGGATCAGCTGGCCGGAATCGTAATGGTCGAGCGCCATGGGAGAAAGCTTTTCGAACCCCAGCGCCTTCTTCCACGCATCGAAGCTGAGCAGCATGTCGGTGTGGACCAGGAAGGTCTGCTGCTCCAGGTCGGCCATCGACGGATTGGGCCCCAGCTTTTCAGCCAGCGCCTTGCTGCAGATGGCGTGGACGGTGTTCTGGTCCAGTTGCACGGCATGGAAGCTGGCATCGGGCGTGGTGGTCAGCGTGATCGCTGCGTCCAGCGTATCGCCCACCCGGTCATCCAGGTGCGGGCCGGTGTCGATATCCAGGTGTAGGCGCGGGTGCAGTGCGCGCAGTTCGGGCAAGCGCGGGAACAGGCGCTGGCTGCCGAACAGCGGCATCACGCCAAGGCGCAGGCGCAGCAGTTGCAGGTTCTCGCTCTGCGATTCCACCGCTGCGGCCAGTGATTCCAGGTGCGGCGCCACGGCATCGTAGAACACCCGCCCTTCATCAGTCAGCCGCATCGTCTGGCCCGAGCGGGAGAACAGCTTGCGGCCGGTGAATTCCTCCAGGTTGGCCACCCGGCGCGACAGGGCCGACGGGCTGAGGCCAAGCTCCGCCGCTGCCGAGCGCGCCGATCCCAGGCGCACGACTCGCACGAAGGCCTCAAGGGCGCGGAGGGGCGGAAGGCGTCTCATCCCGGGCTTTGTTCTAAATTATGCAACTCATGTCGATGAAGAGTGCATCGGTTTCGGGTTATACCGCAAGTGCGAAATGACGTATTGCGGATTATTCCCGCTCGTCAGCGTCCTCTGCACCCATCAGCGGCGCGTGCAGCCGCAGGCGGGTGACGTGGGCATCGTCCCCCTCGGTCACCTCGATCCGCCAGCCTGATGGCGGGTGAAGCAGCATGGCGCCCGGTTGCGGCACCTGTTCGGCCAGGATGAAGGCCAGCCCGCCCAGCGTGTCGACCGCTTCCTCCACCTCGGCAATGCGTGGATCGCCGATGGTCTCGGCCACGTCGTCCAGCTCGGCGCGGGCATCGGCATCCCACATGCCGTCACCCAGCGACACGACCATCGCCACCGGGTCCTCGTCATGCTCGTCTTCGATGTCGCCGATGATTTCCTCGACTAGGTCCTCGATGGTGATCAGCCCGTCGGTACCGGAAAACTCGTCCAGCACGATGGCCAGGTGGACCTTTTGGGCGCGCATGTCAGCCAGCACGTCCAGCGCGCCGCGCGCTTGCGGCACATACAGCGGCTGGCGCATCATCTCGGTCCAGTCCGCGGGCGGCGTGGCCTTGGTGGCCAGGATCGTGAACACGTCCTTGATGTGCATCATGCCGATCACGTCATCAAGCTGGTCGCGATAGACCGGCACGCGGCTGTGGCCATGTTCGGCCAGCAGCGCGACCATCTCCTCCCACGTGGCATCGGCGGAAACGGCCACGATCTGGCTGCGCGGCACGGCCACGTCATCGGCATCATGCTCGCTGAAATGGAGCAGGTTGCGCAGCATGGTGAGTTCGGTGGGCGAAAGGTCACCCTTGGCGGCGGGTTCGGCGCCTTCGCCGGCCTGTTCGTCCTCGTGCTCGTCGATGGCTTCTTCCAGCTGTTCGCGCAGGGACGGACCGTCACCGTCGTCGAACAGGCTCTTGATGGCGCTCCACAAGCTGCCGCTACTGTCTGCGTCTCCCGGTTGGGAATCGCCGTTTTTGGGTTCGGCCATTGGCCTTTACTCGCTCCGTGTCATTCAGGTTCGGTCGCCATATGGGTCCGCGATACCCATCAGCGCAAGCGCCTTTACCTCCAGCGCCTCCATGCCTTCCGCATCGGCGTCGGATATTTCATGGTCATGACCGGCCAGGTGGAGCAGGCCGTGGAGGATCAGGTGGGCGGCGTGGTGGTCCAGCGAAACGCCCTTGTCGGCCGCCTCGCGCGCGCAGGTTTCGTGGGCGAGGGCGATATCGCCCAGCATCTCGGGCGGGCCATCGGACGCCAGCGCCAGCAGGTCAGCGCGCTCCAGCATGGGGAAGCTGAGCACGTTGGTCGGCTTGTCGCGCGCGCGCCATTCCCTGTTGAGCGTGTGGATTTCCTCGTCGGACGTGAACAGGACCGAGGCGATCAGCCGTTCGTTGCCAAGTTCGGGCGCAACGGCGGCGGCCGCCTCAGCCACCCGTTCGGCCAGATCGGCCCAGTCATGGTCCGGCCCAAGATCTGGCCAGGGAGATTCGATATCGATGTCGAGCTGCATCACAGGCCCATGCCGTTCGTGCGGTGCGGAGTCGAGGCGCTTACCTGATAGGCCGATCTTCGCCTTCGTAGGCTTCGACGATCCGCCCCACGATCGGGTGGCGCACCACATCGGCAATGCCGAACCGGGTCACGCCGATGCCCTCCACGCCGTCGAGCCGCTGCACCGCATCGTGCAGGCCGGAATGCATCGCCCCGCCGGGAATGTCGATCTGCTTGGGATCGCCGCAAATCACCATGCGGCTACCCTGGCCAAAGCGGGTGAGGAACATCTTCATCTGCTCGCGCGTTGTATTCTGCGCCTCATCCAGGATGATGAAGCTGTCGGCCAGCGTGCGGCCGCGCATGAAGGCGATGGGCGCAATCTCGATTTCGCCGCTGGCCAGCCGCCGCTCCACCTGTTCGGGTGGCATGCAATCATACAAGGCATCGTACAGCGGGCGCAGGTACGGATCGACCTTCTCCTTCATGTCACCAGGCAGGAAGCCCAGCCGCTCGCCCGCTTCAACGGCAGGGCGGGACAGGATCAGGCGCTGGACGCTGCCGGTGATCAGCTGGCTGACCGCCTGCGCCACCGCCAGGTAAGTCTTGCCGGTGCCTGCCGGACCCAGCGCGAAGATCACGTCGCGGCTGGCCAACTGGCGCATGTAATCGGCCTGCATGGCGCTGCGCGGAGTGATGGTCTTCTTGCGC
>JAZKFK010000028.1:0-1535 GCA_040386475.1 Pseudomonadota bacterium
TCGCGCACCAGCGCGCCGGCCTGGCTCCAGTCATCATCGTCGGGCCGCAGGGTATAGGCGGCGCGAACCATGTCGCCATCGGCATACCAGGTTGCCTCCAGCTCCACGTCCGGCTGGGCGTGCGCACCGCCGTAGGAATTGGGCGCATAGACCGGATCCACCGCATTGGTCACCCGCATGGCCCCGGCGCGCGAATAGGAGTTAACCTCGGCGTTCCTGGCCACATTGACCGGGATCTGCTTGTAATTCACGCCCAGCCGGTGGCGATGGGCATCGGCGTAGGAAAAGCCGCGCGAAAGCAGCATCTTGTCCGGGCTGAGGCCGGTGCCGGGGACCATGTTGCTGGGCTCGAACGCCAGCTGCTCGATCTGCGTATCCCAGTCGACCGGGTTGGTATCCAGCACCAGCTTGCCCACTTCGATCAGCGGATAATCGTCGTGCGGCCATACCTTGGTCAGATCGAACGGGTTGATGTGGTAGGTCTTGGCGTCCTCGAACGGCATGATCTGGAACTTCAGCGTCCAGCTGGGATAGTCGCCAGCGGCAATGTGCTGGAACAGGTCGCGGCGGTGATAATCGCCGTCCTGCCCCGCCATCGTGTCGGCCTGGTCCTGCGTCAGGTGCGCATTGCCGTCGCCGGCATTGGTGTGGAAGTGCCATTTGACCCAGAACTTCTCGCCGCTGGCATTGTACAGCATGTAAGTGTGGCTGCCATAACCGTTCATCTCGCGCCAGTTCTTGGGCACGCCGCGATCACCCATCAGGTACGTCACCTGGTGCGCGCTTTCGGGACTGAGGGTCCAGAAATCCCACTGCATGTCATGATCGCGCAGGCCATTGTCGGCACGGCGCTTCTGGCTGCGGATGAAGTGCTGGAACTTCAGCGGATCGCGCACGAAAAAGATCGGCGTATTGTTTCCGACCATGTCGAAATTGCCGTCCTCGGTATAGAACTTGACCGAGAAGCCGCGCGGATCGCGCCAGGTATCGGGGCTGCCGCGCTCGCCCGCCACGGTGGAAAAGCGCATCGCGGTTTCGGTTTTGGCGCCCGGCTGGAGGAACTTGGCCTTGGTGTAGGCCGAGACATCGCCGGTCACTTCGAAATGGCCGAACGCGCCGGAACCCTTGGCGTGCGGCTGGCGCTCCGGAATCCGCTCGCGGTTGAAGTTGGCCATCTGTTCTAGGAGGTAGTGATCGTGCAGCACGATTGGGCCATCGCGGCCAATGGTCAGCGAATGTTCCTCGCTGGCGACGGGAATGCCGGCATCGGTAGTGGTATGGCGGGCGGCAGGCTTCTTGGCCATGGGGGCAGGTCCTCTTGGTGCGGGGCAGGTTCACCAAGGCAACGGCTTGCCCATGTGCCTGTTCCGCAAAGAGTTAAGCCCCAACAGAGTTAAGCCCCCGGCATGGCTGCCGGGGGCTCTCCTCGCCTCAGGCTTGGTACTTGGCGTAAGTCAGGTCGAACCGGTCGGCGTCCATCACCTTGGTCCAGGCCTTCACGAAGTCCGCCTTGAACTTCTCCTCGCCGCCCTTCT
>JAZKFK010000029.1:0-5812 GCA_040386475.1 Pseudomonadota bacterium
CCTCGGCTTCGATGCGACGGACCAGTACACGGTCGTGCAGCGGACGGAATGCCATGATGATGACCTCTTCCTTTGTTCGTTGAGTTATTGCTCTTGGCACTCGCCACATGGGAGTGCCAGCCGGGCGCATATGGTCAGCGCCAGCGGCAGCGTCAAGACCCAGTGACGTTCTGGCCCGACTCTTATTGTGCCCCACTGCTATTGTGCTTGTGTGACGAGACCGAGAAGCTCCCGCCGGTGCCAGCGGCGCAGCAGCAGGCAGGCGACGAACACCAGCCCCACGGCCAGGCCAATCCACACGCCCACGCCCGCCAGCGGAGTCATCAGGCCCAGCCAGGCGGCCAGGCCAAAGCCGGGGATCCAGTACGAGAACAGCGCGATCCACATCGGCACGCTGGTATCCTGCAGGCCGCGTAGGGCCCCGGCCACCGCCACTTGCGTGCCGTCGAACAGCTGGAACGCGGCACCCACCACCAGGTAGGTCGAGGCGAGCGCCACCAGCGCCGCATTGGCCGGGTCCCACGCATCGACATACAGGGCCAGCAGGTATTCCGGCGCGAACAGCATCGCGCTGGCGGTCACGCCCATGAAGGCCATGCCCATGGCAATGCCGGCCCACCCGGCGCGGGCCACGCCCAGCGGCTCACGCGCGCCGAAGTAATAGCCCACCCGGATCGCCGTCGCCTGCGCCACGCCCTGCGGCACCTGGAAGGCAAAGCTGGCGATGTGCAGCGCCAGAGTGTGTGCGGCCAGCGCGTCGGCGCCGATGCGGCCCATCAGGAAGGCGGCAGCGCCGAAAACGCTCGCCTCGGCCAGGATGGTCAGCGAGATCGGCAGGCCGATGCGCAGCAATTGCGCCAGCCGCGCCCAGTCAGGCCGCCAGAAATTGCCGAACACGTGATAGCGCGCCAGCCGCCGGTCCAGCGCGATCGCCAGCACATAGGCCGACACGACGAACAACGCGGAAATGACCGTCGATACCGCCGATCCTTCCAGCCCCATCGCCGGAGCGCCGAAGTTGCCGAACACCAGGATGTAATTGCCCAGCGCATTGACGCCGATCGCCAGCGCGGTGATCGCGGTGGCAAACAGCGGGCGACCCAGCGCCGAGACGAAGTTGCGCAGCACGCTGGCCATCACCATCGGCACCACGGCCCACAGCAAAACGCGCATGAACGGTTCGGCCATGGCGGTGATCGCCGGGTCCTGTCCGGTCAGCCGTAACAGCGCGCCGGCCTGCGTGAACAGCAGCATGGCCAGCAGGCCGCTGCCCACCGCCAGCCACAGCGCCATGCGCACTGACCGGCGCACCGCGCGCAGCGCTGGCGCCCGCGCGCCCAGTTCCGCCGCGATTACCGGCGCCACCGCGCCGCCCAGCCCGTGCAGCGCCCACACCACGGTGCCGAAGATCGAGATCATCAGCGAACTGGCCGCCAATTCCACAGTGCCCAGCCGGGCGATGAAGATCACGTCCACCGCATAGGTCATCATCTGCAGGACGTTGGCCAGCGCAAGCGGCCCCGCGATCTGCAGGGTCTGGGCGCATTCGGCTTGCCAGCCGAGCGGTCGGGGATGAGCCACGGGTTGCATTGTTTTATCAGGGCTGCCTTGGGCAGCCGGCCCGGTTAGCCGGGCGGACGTGTCAGGCAAAGCGGCAACCGGTTGCGCGTGAAATTTGTCGCGCCAGTGCGGCTGCGACGCAACAAGCGGCCGACAGCGGCGAGCATACGCCGAAAGCCCCATTGCGTTTGCCGCCCGCGAAGTTAGGACCAGATAAGAATCATCAACCTGACTTTGCTTTGCTATAGGCACGGTCTGCCAAGGGAACCGCCGCTCCATGCGTATCCGTCACAGTTTCGCCGCCGCTTCGGCTTTTGCCATCGCCCTTGCCGCTTGCGGCCCGGCGGAAGAACCGGCCGAGGAAGGTGACGCTGCCGTGGCACCCGCCGCCGCTGCGCCTTCGGCTGCCGCCAGTGCCGCTCCGGAGCCGTCGGCTTCTGCGTCGGCCGTGCCCAGCGCCGCCGCCAGCGCAACGCCGTCGCCCGCCGCTACGCCCACGCAGGTCGCTGCCGCCACTCCGGCAGCTCCGGCCACCGCGCCCGCCTCCTTCGCCCAGTGCGGCGTGTGCCACTCGGTCCAGCGCGGCCAGAACGGCATCGGCCCCTCGCTGGCGGGCGTAGCCGGCCGCCGCGCGGGCACTCTTGCCGGGTTCACATATACCGACGGGATGAAGAACCTGGGCGTATCGTGGAACGACGCCAACCTCGATCGTTACCTGGCCGGCCCGCAGGCAATGGTGCCGGGCACGACCATGGCGATCGGCCCGCTCAATGCAGGCGAGCGCCGCGCGATCATCGCGTACCTGAAGACGCTGTAAACTTTTCCCGGCCGGATTGCTCCGGCCATACGGGACCACATCGCCGGGGCGGCGGGATCACCACGATCCTGCCGCCCCGTTTTTTGTGTCGGCTGCACGAAGCCACGCCGGATACGGCGGGCAATGAAAAAGGGCGGCACCTTGCGGTACCGCCCTTCCTTCGCGGGAATGCTTCAAGACACTCCCGAAACTGTTTCGATCAAGCTTACTTGATCTCGCCAGATCTTACTTGATCTCGACGGTGCCGCCAGCGGCTTCGATCTTGGCCTTGATGTCTTCGGCTTCAGCCTTGTTGACACCTTCCTTGATCGCCTTCGGAGCCGATTCCACGAGGGTCTTGGCTTCGGTCAGGCCCAGCGCGGTGATGGCACGGACTTCCTTGATCACCTGGATCTTCTTGCCGCCGTCACCGGTCAGGATGACGTCGAATTCGGTCTGCTCTTCCACAGCGGCGGCCGGGCCGGCAGCCGGGCCGGCAACGGCAACGGCGGCAGCGGCGGAAACGCCCCATGCTTCTTCCAGCGCCTTGGCGAGGTCAGCGGCTTCCAGGACAGTCAGCTTCGACAGTTCTTCAACGAGCTTGGCGATATCGGCCATGATAATTTACTCCATTCGATAGATTGGCGCCCGAGTGGTTCGGGCAGAATTGGTCGGGAAACAGTCTTATGCGGCTTCGGCGTAAACGCTGAAAACGCGGGCCAGCTTGGTCGCCGGGGCCACGACAACCTGAGCGATCTTGGTCGCCGGTGCCTGGACAAGGCCGATAAGCTTGGCGCGCAGTTCGTCGAGCGACGGCATCGAGGCGAGCGCCTTGATTCCATCGGCATCGAGCACCTGGGCGCCCATCGATCCGCCAATCACTTCCAACTTGTCGTTGGTCTTGGCGAATTCGACAATGATCTTGGCCGCGGCCACCGGATCCACCGAAGTGCCCAGCGCCACCGGACCGGTGAGCATGTCACCAATCCCGGCATAGTCAGTGTCTGCGATGGCCAGCTTGGCAAGACTGTTCTTGGAAACCTTGAACGTCGCACCGGCTTCACGCATCTTCACGCGCAGGGCCGTGGTCTGTTCCACGGTCATGCCCAGGTTGCGGGTGACTACCACCACGCCAACCTCGTTGAAGGTTGCGTTCAGAGCTGCGACCGCGTCGGCTTTCTGCGAACGATCCATGCTTACTCCTTCACATTTGACCGCACGGCAGATGCCAGGCGGCCGGCTACGTTTGTCCATGCTGCACGGGGCAACATGGGCGAGTCCGTTTGAAGGGGAAGGAGGTGCGCCACAGTGAATGGAGCGCTTGGGCGCTGGCCAGGGCCAGTGCCGGAATATCTCTGTCCCCGTCTAGGCTGGAGATTAAGGCCGGGCAAATCCCGGCCACCAACTGTCTCGGACGGATGACCATCCCCAGGAAGCCTGAAGAATAGTCGAGGCCGGCCTTTAGCTGGCAGCGCGGCAGAGTCAAGCACGGGAACACATTGCGCCACCGTTCGCTGTGCCAACAGACCATCACAAGACACAAAGGAATTACCTATCGGCAGACCTGTTGTTCTCGGCCTCGGTACGCTGATCGTCATTGTGCTTCTGGTCGCCTACTTCTTCTAAGCAACGCACCTGATTCGATACCGATACGGGGCGGCACTCAGTCGAGCGCCGCCCCGTATTTGTTCATGGGCCTCGGTCAATCCGGCTGGTAGCCCAGCAGATCGCCCGGTTGGCAGTCCAGTTCGCGGCAGATCGCCTCCAGCGTGGAGAAGCGGATCGCCTTGGCCTTGCCGGTCTTGAGGATCGACAGGTTGGCCAGTGTAATGTCCACCCGTTCGGCCAGTTGCGTCAGCGTCATGCGGCGGGCGTGGAGCAGGTCATCAAGCTTGACCACGATAGCGGTTCCTTCGGGAACCTCGGTTGTGTCTTCGCCCATCACACGGTCCCTTCCAGCTCGGCGCGCATCTCGGTGCCCTTGCGGAACACGCGGGCCAGGATGAACAGGATGATGGCGATCGCAAACCCGGTCATCGAGACGTTGAATTCAAGGTCGAACGAATCGTGCTGGTCATGGCTATCGATCCAGCCACCGATCATGCCGGCGCAGATCGCCAGCAGCTGGCCAATCAGCGCCAGCCAGGCCATGCGCGTCAGCCGCCAGGCGTTCTCGGCCACGAAGGGATCGCCCTGGCCTACGGTATCGATGATCTGGCGCAGGCGGACCACGAACTGGGTGGCCAGGCCCAGGGCGGCCAGGATCAGCGCCATGGCGATGGCAGCGGCCCACAGGATCGCCGCATTCAAGTCATTAATGCCGGATACCGCGACGTTGTCGGGCACAAAGCCCAGCGCTCCGGCGACCGTGGCCGCCACGGCTATGCCCAGCGCGACCTGGCCGATGATTAGGCCAATTTGCACCAGGATAGTGCCGATGCGGGCGGCGGTGAGCAGCGGGTCGTTGAGGATCTTGGTCATGGTCCGGCTCCTTTCATGAGGCGGGCGGTGGCGATCAGGCGATCGGGCCAACCGCGAAGGCAGCCTGCGTGCCCGGCGTGCGGGTGGCTTCGGCGAAGGTGGCGCCGGTGATCAGCAGGGCGGCCATCAGGGCGAGAGATTGCGAGAAGATGCGGGTCATTGGTCGGTCCTTTGCGTTGATTATCGAAGCACGATGCTTCCGATATCGAATGTCAATAAACCGATTCGCGCATATCGTCAATCAATAATATCGAAAAACAATGTATCGCATATCGTTTTGCGAACTGGTGCCGGGTTTGCGGGGAGAGTTTACGGGACGAGTTAACGGGCAGGGCCGTTGACTCGCCCCACGTGCAGGCCTATCTGGCTCTCAGCCGACAGCTTCGAGCAAGGCGCATCTTTTCGCGGGGGTGTGCCACAGGATGGAAGCCGGTTTACCGTGAGATGACGAACAAGGCTGCCGGTCCGGTGCGAGAAGCGCTGCGACATGTGCGGCCTTTGCTGCGTCTCTCATGACCTGACCCGCCACCGATTTTACCCCGTCGGCGCTTCCTGCGCCGGCCCATTGCAAGAGGCACGTTCCTTTTATGGCGAGCAAGGCTAAGGCCCCCGCGCAGCACACTCCTGCCGGCACCAAGAACAAGCGCATCCGCAAGATCTTCGGCGACATCCACGAAGTGGTGCAGATGCCGAACCTGATCGAGGTCCAGCGCGAGTCGTATGAGCAGTTCCTGCGTTCGGACAAGGCCACCGGCTATGTCTCGGGCCTGGAAAAGACGCTCCGCAGCGTGTTCCCGATCCGCGATTTCGCCGGCACCAGCGAACTGGACTTCGTTCATTACGAGCTGGAAGATCCCAAGTACGACACCACCGAGTGTCGCCAGCGCGGCATCACTTACGCCGCCCCGATGAAGGTTACCCTGCGCCTGATCGTGTTCGAGGTCGACAACGAGACCGAGACCCGCAGCGTGCTCG
>JAZKFK010000030.1:0-19804 GCA_040386475.1 Pseudomonadota bacterium
TTCACCACCAGCGCCAGGTCTTCCTGCACGCGCGGGTTGCTCTTGTGCACGATCAGGTTGGCGCCGAACGGCTTGTCGCCCAGCCGCTCGCGCATTTCGCCCAGCCAGTGGTCGAGCGCCTCGGTGGTGCGCGCGTTCAGCGTGGGGAACGTGCCCAGCAGTCCGGCTTGCGAGCAGGCGCAGACCAGCTCCACGCCAGAGACGAGGAACATCGGCGCGACGATCACCGGGATCGCCAGCTGGGCTTTTAGATCGGCGGTCTTGCTCAAAACGCCATCTCGTCCAGCGCCATCATGCTCTTCTTCCCGGCCTTGATCGACAGGAAGTGCGCGCTGGCTTGCGGCAGGATCCGCTCGAAGAAGAACGTCGCGGTGGTGATCTTGGCCTTGTAGAAGTCCTTGTCTTCCGCGCCAAAGGCCAGCCGCATTCCGGCGATCATGGTCGACCGCGCAAAGCAGTATCCCATCGCCACCAGACCGAACAGGCGCAGGTATTCCGCCGCCGCCGCGCCAGCCTCTTCGGGGTCGCTCAGGCCGCGCTGTGCAATGGTTGCGGTGCTGAGTTGCAGCGCGCCGAAGGCCTTTTCCAGCCCGTCGATCATCGGCTTCATGGGGCCTTCACCCTTGTTCGCCTCGATGAAGTTCGAGACCGGGTGGAAGAAGCTTTTCAGCAGGCGGCCGATGTTCTGGCCCAGCTTGCGGCCCACCAGGTCCAGCGCCTGGATGCCGTTGGTGCCTTCATAGATCATCGCGATCCGCGCATCGCGGGCATATTGCTCCACGCCGCTTTCGCGGATGTAGCCGTGGCCGCCATAGACCTGCACCGCCAGATGGGCGCTCTCGTGCCCCAGATCGGTGAACAGCGCCTTCACGATCGGCGTCATCAGGGCGACAAAATCCTCCGCCCGTGCCCGCACTTCGGGATCCTCGGCGTGCCGTTCGGCATCCAGCGCGCGGCTGACCCAGGCGCCCAGCGCGCGGCAGCCTTCGTTGTTCGCACGCATGGTCATCAGCATGCGCCGCACATCGGGGTGGACGATAATCGGATCGGCCGCCTTGTCAGGATACTTGGCGCCCGAAAGCGCGCGGCCCTGCAGGCGGTCCTTGGCGTACCACACGGCAGACTGGTAGGCGGCCTCACCAATGCCCAACCCTTGCACGCCGACCGACAAGCGCTCGGCGTTCATCATGGTGAACATGGCGGCCATGCCCTTGTTCGGCTCGCCCACCAGCCAGCCGGTGCTGTCCTCGAACTGCATCTGGCAGGTGGCGGAGGCCTTCAGGCCCATCTTGTGTTCCAGCGCGGTGCAGGTGACACCGTTGGACGGGCCAATGCTGCCATCATCCTTGGGCAGGTACTTGGGCACCAGGAACATCGAGATGCCCTTCACCCCCTTGGGCGCATCAGGCAGGCGGGCAAGGACCAGGTGAATGATGTTCTCGGTCAGGTCATGGTCACCGGCCGAAATGAAGATCTTGGCGCCGCTGATCTTGTAGCTGCCATCACCTTGCGGAACCGCCTTGGTTCGCAGCATGCCAAGGTCCGTACCGCAATGGCTTTCTGTCAGGCACATCGTGCCCGACCATTCGCCGCTGGTCATCTTGGGCATGTAGCGCTGCTTCAGATCGTCGGTGCCATGCGCATCCAGCGCCACCGTGCCGCCGTGAGTGAGGCCCGGATAAAGGCCGAACGACAGGTTGGTGGAACAGGTCATTTCCTCCACCAGCTTGTTCACCCGCTCCGGCAAGCCCTGCCCGCCCCATTCGGGCGGCGAGGCGAGCGCGGCCCAGCCGCTTTGGGTAAACTGCTTGTAAGCGTCCTTGAACCCGGCGGGCGTGCGAACCACGCCGTTTTCCAGATGGCAGCCTTCCTCGTCACCGCTGCGGTTAAGCGGCAGCAGCACTTCGCGGCTGAAGCGCGCGGCTTCCTCCAGCACGGCGCTGGTCAGCTCGCTGTCAAACTCTGCCAGCGCGGGCAGTTCGCCGAACCCGTCGTCCACCCACAACTCGTCCAGCACGAAGCGCATGTCGCGCAAGGGGGCTTCATAGACCTGCATTTGCCTTGTCCTCTTCCCGGGGTTCTTAATTGCGCAGCGGCTTGCCGGTGGTGAGCATATGCTCGATCCGGGCCTGCGTGCCGCTTTCGTGCACCAGCTTCATGAACTCGATCCGCTCCAGTTCCAGCATCCGTTCCTCCGTCACCAGTTGCGTGGGATCGGTATCGCCGCCGGTCAGCACCGTGGCCAGCTTGCCGGCCACCACTTCGTCATACGGCGTGGCGATCCCGCGCGCGCGGAAGCCCTGCACCGCCAGGTCCAGCGCAGCCTTGCCGCTGGGGCCGGGCAGGCGGAACTCCGGGGGCTCGGGCGGGGTATAGCCATCCACCATCGCCAGCGCGCGCGCCTTGGCATCGGCCAGCAGGCGATCGCGGTTCATGGTCACGCCGTCGGAATGGCGCAGGAAGCCGTATTCCTTGGCCTCGGCAGCGGACTTGGCCACCGTGGCGGTGGAGACGATTTCAAACACCTTGCCCACCGCGGGCATCGGCCCCTTGGGCATCTTCGGCATATTGCGCCAGCGGTCGATCATCTCGCTGCACCCGCCCCAGCCGGGGATCAGACCCACGCCGGTTTCCACCAGGCCAATGTACGTTTCAGCATGGGCCTGCGCGGCATCGGAATTGAGCACGATCTCGCACCCGCCACCCAGCGCCATGCCCGCAGGCGCGGCCACCACCGGGAACGGGGCATATTTCAGCGCCTTGTAGGCCTGCTGGCCGCCCGCGATCAGCTTGTCGATCTCGCCCCACGCCGCAATATTCACCGCGAACAGCGCCAGCCCCAGGTTGGCCCCGGCGGAGAAGTGCGTGCCTTCGTTGTAGACCACCAGCGCCTTGTGCTTCTCGGTTACCAGCGCAATCGCCTCACCGATCAGCTTCATCACCTCGACATCCAGCGCGTTCATCTTGCCGGTGAACTCAAGGCAGACCACGCCATCGCCCACGTCCCACAAGGCGGCGGAGCCGTTCTTTAGCAGCGGCTTGGACGCCAGCTTGATGTCCGCCAGCAGCAGCACGCCTTCAGGGCGCGCCACATCGTGATACTGGCCGTCCAGCCCGAAGAACTGGCGCTTGCCATCCTCCACGCGGTAGAACTTGCCATCGCCCACGGCCTCAAGGATTGGCGGCACGGCAATGCCGTTTTCGGCCAGCTTGGCGCGCAGCGCGGCAGGGCCGAAGGCGTCGATCATCTCGAACGGGCCGGCCTTCCAGTTATAGCCCAGCTTCATCGCATCATCGATGCCAACGATGGTCTTCGTCGCCTCGGGCACGATGCTGGCGGCATAGGCCAGCGTGGGGCCAAGCACGGCCCAGGCATAGGCGCCGGTCTTGCCCGGCAGCGACACCAGCGCGGCCAGATCACCCTTGGCTGCGGGGCCGGAGATTTCCGGCGCGCGACCTTGCGGGGCGTATTCGCCGGTCTGGAGGTTGATCGCTTCCTTGGCTTTTCCGCCGCCATCGCGATTGATGCGGTAGAACCCGCCCTTGCCCTTGCGGCCGGTATAGCCCTCGGCGATCAGCTTCTCGATCAACGGTTCGCTGCGGGCAATGCCCTGGTAGGCATCATCCTTGGGCAGCGTGCCGGTCAGGCTCTTTTGCAGGTACGGCAGCAGGTCCAGGCCAATCAGGTCGATCAGGCCGAACACGCCGGTCTTGGGCACGCCCATCGGCTTGCCGCCAATGGCGTCGGCCTCTTCCACCGATACGCCCATGTCAAACGCGGCGTTGATCGCCGCCTGGATCCAGAAGGTGCCGATGCGGTTGGCGATGAAGCCGGGGCTGTCCTCTGCTTCAACCGGCGTCTTGCCCAGCACGCGATCAGTGAAGTCACGGATCTTGGACACGGTGGCGGCATCGCTGTCCGGGCCGGAGACAATCTCGATCAGGCGCATGTAGCGCGGCGGGTTGAAGAAGTGCGTGATCAGGAAGTCGCGCTTGAAGGCGTCACTGCGGCCAGCAGTCAACTGGGCGAGCGGGATGGTCGAGGTGTTGGACGATACCGCAGTGCCGGGCTTCCGCACCGCTTCCAGCTTGGCATAGAGGTCCTGCTTCAGCTCCAGCTTCTCGATGATGGCTTCCACCACCCAGTCACACTCGGCCACCTTGCCAAGGTCGTCCTCGATGTTGCCAACTTCCACCAGCCGCGCCGCCGCCTTGGACATGAAGGGCGCCGGATCGGTCTTGAGCATCTTCTCCACCGCGCCGCGCGCCACGCTGCTGCGGTCATCAGGATCGCGCACGATATCCAGCAGCAGCACCGGCACGCCGGCATTGGCCACTTGCGCGGCGATGCCGGCACCCATGGTGCCCGCGCCGATCACGCAGACCTTCTTCACTCCCGTGGTCATTTCATCCTTTGGCATCAGATCGCCTCCAGCACCGTGGCGATGCCTTGCCCGCCACCGATGCACTGGGTGGCAAGCGCATACTTGCCACCTTCGCGCTTCAGCAGCGAGGCCGCCTTGCCCACGATGCGCGCACCAGTGGCGCCCAGCGGGTGGCCTACGGCGATGGCGCCGCCGTCCAGGTTGACCTTGGCAATATCCAGCCCCAGGTCACGGATCACCGCCAGGCTCTGGCTGGCGAAGGCTTCGTTCAGTTCCACCACGCTGAGGTCGGTTGCACTGATCCCGGCGCGCTGCATCGCCTTCTGGCTGCTGGCGACCGGGCCAATGCCCATAATCTCCGGCGCGCAGCCGGAAATCGCGACCGACTTCACCTTGGCCAGAATGTCCAGGTTGTTGGCCTTGGCATAGTCCATGCTGCAGACCAGCACTGCCGCCGCGCCATCGGTCAAGGGAGAGCTTGTCCCTGCCGTAACGCTGCCATCGGCGCTGAATGCGGGCTTGAGCCCGGCCAGCGTCTCGGCCGTGGTTTCCGGACGCGGCGTGCCATCGGCAGTGACGCCCGCCACCGGCACAATCTCGTCCGCCAGCTTGCCGGCCGCCATCGCGTCGCGTGCCTTGCCCTGGCTCAGCACGGCGAAAGCCTCCTGCTCGGCGCGACTAAGGCCATAGGCCTTGGCCACGTTCTCGGCCGTGTCGCCCATGCCGATATATGCCTGGCTGGCCTTGGCCAGCGCCGGATTGGGCATGGGATTGAAGCCCATCATCGGCACCCGGCTCATTGATTCCACGCCCGCGCAGATGAACACTTCGCCCGCGCCAAGCTGGATCTGTCCGGCGGCGTAATGCACCCCGCTCATCGAGCTGCCGCAGAAGCGGTTCATGGTCATGCCGCCAACGGACAGCGGCAGATCGGCCAGCAATACAACAAGGCGCGCGATGTTGAAGCCCTGCTCCCCTTCCGGGAAGGCGCAGCCCATCAGCAGGTCCTCGATATCTTCCACTTTAACGCCGGAACGCGCCACCAGCGCCTTGACCACTTCGGCGGCCAGATCATCAGGCCGCACGCGGGCCAGTGCGCCCTTGTTGGCGAGGGTAAAGGGCGACCGGGCATAGCCGGCAATCACGACTTCGCGCATGATACAAGTCTCTCCGCTGACCGGGACTCGATGGTTCCGGCTGTTACCTTCCCTATAGGTGATCAAATTTCCCTATACGTCAATAGATTTTTGTGCACTATAGGTAGCAGATATACCGGGCTTGTGGCGATTCCATGTCCGCAAAAGCCTGCATGGGAGTGAGAGCATGGATCCTGCGCTGGCCACGGCCACGCATGCAACGGCGGGCGGCACGCTGACGGGCAAGTTCCCGGGCGCGATGTCCGATGTGCCCGTGCCATGGCACATCGACAAGGCGGGCGAATATGTCTTCCGCCCGCGCCTGCTGACCGACCTCATCGACCATGCCGTGGCCACCTGGCCGCAGCGCAATGCCATCGATTACTATGGCCGCTGCTGGTCCTATGCCGAAATTGGCGCGCTGGTGGAACGCGCCGCGCGCGGCCTTCAGTATGCCGGGATGCAGCCGGGTGACCGCTTCGGCCTGTGCCTGGGCAATTCGCCCTATCACGTGGTGCTGTACTTTGCGGCGCTGCGCATCGGGCTGGTCGTGGTCAACCTGAACCCCCTTTATACCGCGCCCGAACTGATCGAACTGGCGCGCGATGCGGGTCTGAAGATGATCGCCGTGCCGGAAATGCGCTTCGTGCACGAAAAGGTGGAACAGCTGGCTGACGATGCAGGCATCCAGAAGCTGCTCGTGTGCCGGATGCGCGAGATCCTGCCGTGGCACCTCAACCTGGGTTTCCGCGTGGCACGGCGGGCCGATCACATCCGCGTGACCCGCCCTGACCTGACGATCGAGCTGACCGCGCTGCTCGACAATGCCGGCAATCCCACGCCGGTCCAGCGCCAGCCGGACGATGTGGCCGTGCTGCAATATACCGGCGGCACCACTGGCCTGCCCAAGGGCGCCATGCTGACCCATGCCAGCCTGGCAGCAAATTGCGCGCAGATGCTGGCGCATTTTGGCGGGCATCCGGTGGAACAGCAGCGCACGCTGGGCGTGCTGCCGATGTTCCACGTGTTCGCACTCACCTCGGTCCTCAACTTCAGCATCGAGACCGGGGCCGAGCTGGTGCTGCTGCCGCGCTTCGTGATGAAGGAAGTGCTGGCCGTGGTGAAACGCAAGCCACCCACGCAGATCTATGGTGTGCCGACAATTTGGGCGGCGATCAACGCCCTGCCCGATGACAAGGTGCCCGATCTGTCATCGGTCTATTGCTGCATTTCCGGCGGGGCGCCGCTGCCGCTGGAAGTGCGCCACGTGTTCGAACAGCGCACCCATGCGCGCGTGGTGGAAGGCTATGGCTTGTCCGAAGCCAGCCCGATCATCACCTGCAACCCACTGTTCGGACTGGTGAAGGACAACAGCGCCGGGCCGCGCTTTCCCGGCACCCGTATCGAAATCCGCGATCCCGAGAACCCCGTGCACCAGTGCGGCATTGGTGAGCGCGGCGAAGTGATGGCGCGCGGGCCGCAACTGATGAAAGGCTACTGGAACAACCCGGAAGCCACCGCTGCCACCTTTTACGATGGCGCGCTGCGCACCGGCGATATCGGCTATCTGGATGCAGACGGCTACCTGTTCCTGGTGGATCGCATCAAGGACCTGATCCTGCGCGGCGGCTACAACGTCTATCCGCGCGTGATCGAGGATGCCGCTTACGAATGCCCCGATGTGCGCGAAGCCATCGCCATCGCCATCCCGCATCCGATGCTGGGGCAGGTACCCAAGTTGTTCATTGCCGCCCGCGAGGGTTCCGGCTTGACCGAGGATAAGTTGCGCGACTTCCTTGCCACGCGCATCAACAAGATCGAGATGCCGGCAGAAATCGAGTTTCGCGACAGCCTGCCAAAGACCATGATCGGCAAGCTGTCCAAGAAAGAACTGGTCGCAGAGGAGAAGCGCAAACGTGCCTGACACGCCGCACAAGGGTATTCAGGAAGTGGCCAGCGCGCTGGGGGTAACTCCGCGCACGCTGCGCTTCTATGAAGACAACGGACTGATCAGCCCGCAGCGCGTGGGCTCTACCCGCGTCTATTCACGGCGCGATGTGGGCCGCATGCAATTGATCCTGCGCGGCAAGAAGCTGGGCTTCACGATCCGCGAGATCCGCGAATTCCTGGACTTGTACGATACCGATCCGGGCCACCGCGAGCAGATGGAACACCTGATCGTGCGCGTGCAGGAACGGCTGGACAGCCTGTCGCGCCAGAAGGCGGCGATCGAGGAGACGATCGAGGAGCTGGACCAGATCGTGCACGAAGCCAACGCGCAGTTGCGCCAGCTGGACAGCTGAGCCGCGCGGCTTGCCCCGGCCACTCCTTGAAGGAAGCGACCGGGGATAGCCTGAACCTCAGTAATCGAAGCCGAACTTGATGCCGACCGTGGCGGGCTGGTTGGGCACCTGGTAAACCACGCCATTGGTGGGATTGGCGCAGACCGAGATGAAGCACTGGGTGTACTGGTATGCCGTGCCGCGCTCGTCCAGCAGGTTGGTTACGAACAGCTCGGCTTTCCATCCGGCCGCTTCATCCTTCACGCCAACGGCCATGTCGATCGTGCCATAACCGGCCTGGCGACCGATCAGGGCATCGTCGGCATCCTGCAGCTCGGTGCGGATCTGCGTCTGGTAGACGCCCGCCAGCTGCACATGACCCATCAGGTCGCCGCCAGCGGCGAACTCGTAGCGGGCCACGATGTTGCCCTTGAAATCGGGCGAAGCGGGCAGCTGCGTGCCGGCGGCAGCCAGCGGCGCGGCGCACGTGGTGATCGGCACGCCATCGTCGTCGGTTTCACCACAATAATCGTCGGTCAGCTGGGCATCCAGCAGCGTTCCGCCAATGCCAAAGGTCAGGCCTTCGCTGGCCGTGATCGACACGTCGCTCTCGATCCCGCGGATGCGCGCCTGCGCGGCATTGCGGATTTCGGTCAGGCCGTTGGGGCCCAGGATGGCAAACTGGAAGTTGTTCCAGTCCTGCTGGAATACCGCCACGTTCCACCGCACCGAGCCATCGAACAGCGTGTGCTTCATGCCCAGTTCGTAATTGGTCAGGAAGTCGGCGCCATAGGCAAAGCCGCCGCGGCGGTTGCTGCCGCCAGGGCGGAAACCGCGGGACCACGTGGCATAGAACATGTTGTCCGGCGTGGCGTTGTAGGTGAGGTTGAGACGGTGGATCAGGCCGTCGTCCTTGGACCGCGATGGCTGCACCACGCCGCCGCTGAGAGAACCCAGGTTGGTGCAAGGCGCGCCGACGATAGATGCGGGGGCAAAGCACTGCTTCTCGCCGCTGGAAAAGGCATTGCCGGTCGCATAGCCGAAGAAGCCGACCAGCGTATTGTCATAGCGGAAATAGCGCAGGCCACCGGTCAGCGTCAGCTGGTCGGTAATGTCGAATTCGGCCTGGCTGAACACCGCGAAGTCACGGTCCACGCGCTCTTGCTTGGTCAGCCAGATCGTATCGTTATAGCCGGTCACTTCGAGGAATGCGGCGAGGTCATCAATGACATAGCGCTGCTGGATATTATGCATCTGGCGCTGGTGGAACGCGCCCACCTGGAACCGCAGGCGATCGCCGATTTCGGTCGACAGGCGCAGTTCGTGGCTCACCTTGTCAAACTCGTCACGGCCCAGGACATATTGCGACGGGTTGATCGGCGCACAATCTTCATAAGTCTGCGCCGGGCAGTCACCCACGAAATAGGTGCCGTAACCCGCTTCGGTGTCATAGAAATACGAATAGTCGGAATAGTCGGTCAGGCTCTCGATCGTGCGCTCAAGGTAGGCGCCCGAATAGACAAGGTCGAAATCGCCGATCTTGCCTTCGATGCTCAGCGCGGCCTGATACCACTCGTCGGCGGCGTAATTGTCACGATAGACGGCAGTGTTGAGGTCACCCAGGCGGGGATTCCACGCAAACGAGCCATCGGCCCGCTGACGCTGCGCCATGATCGTAGGGGTTACGGTCCAGTTGTCATCCAGGTCGATCCCCAGCGCCAGGCGGGCACCATAGGTCTCGACATCGTTGAAATTGTCTTCCGCATAGCGGCCGTTGTCGTCAGTCTCACCCGAGGTGGGGTAAGTGCGGGGATTGCGCACGTTGTCGATATAGCCCGCATCCTGCACATACCAGCCGACCAGGCGCGCAGCCACCATGTCGCTGATCGGCATATTGATCATGCCTTCCAGCGATCCGCCAACCTCGCCATCGCGCACATAGTTCAGCTCGCTGTCTACGCTCATGTCGAAGCCCGAGGCATCGGGCTTGTTGGTGATGATACGGATCGTGCCGGCCTGGCTGCTGGCACCGAACAGGGTGCCCTGCGGACCGGCCAGCGCTTCCACGCGGTTGATGTCGTACAGGTGGACGTTGAGGTTGCCCTGCGCCGTGGTGATCGGCTGCTCGTCCAGATAAGTGCCCACCGAAGGCAGCGGGCCGGAGTGGTTGCCATCGCCGCCGCTGGCCACGCCGCGCATGTAGACCAGCTGGCTGAACGGGCCGCCCAGGTTCTGCGTAGTGACGGACGGCAGGAACTTCACATAGTCTTCGAAGCTGTCGACCTGCAGGTTATCCAGCTGTTCGTTGCCCAGCACCTGCACGCTGATCGGCACGTCCTGCAAGTCCTGCTCGCGCCGCTGCGAGGTGACCACGATCACGTCGCCGACGGCCGGCGTGGCGGTGGTTTCCTGCGCCAGCACCGGCGTGCCGGCCAGCATGGTCGATCCCAACAGCCCGGCTGCCAGAGAAATCGTGCGCGCGTTACCCATCGAAAGACCCCTTTGTTCTTTTGGTGCGCCCGCCGCCGTCCCGCGCGTGCGGCGCATAGTTTGACGGGCGTAAAAGAACCCTCCGCAGCAAAACTGTCAAGTTTGCGCTGTAACCATATTGCGATCGCGAACGACTATGGCGAAAACGTCACACCTGGTGCGGGTATTGCGACAATGCCGGGCCTAGCGCGGCCTTGAGGGGGCCAAGCCACGGATCGAAATGGCGCCACTGATCCAGCCCCTGGCGGAAGATCGGCTCGCGCACCTGTTCCGAACTGGCCGTGCGCACCGCGCGGTCACTTTCGTAATACCGCAGGCACGCCGGATCGAACGGCAGGCCGAGGAAATCCAGCAGGCGCCGCGTCTCGCCCTCCAGATCGGCCACTACGGCTTCGTAGAACACCCGGTGCACTGCGCCCGGCTGCGCGGCATCGAAATGGGCCATCAGATCGGTATAGCGGCGATAGTAATGGCCCATGTCCTCGAGGCTGTACGAGAACGCCTGCCCGCGCGCGAAGTGCTGCTTGAAGTTGGAGAAGCAGCAGGCCAGCGGGTGCCGCCGCGCATCGATGATCTTCGCGTTGGGCAGGATCAGGCGGATCAGGCCCACGTGCAGCCAGTTGTTGGGCATCTTGTCGATAAACAGCGGCGCGTCGGTCTTGCGCTGCACGCGGGTGCGTTCGAGGTATTCCTCGCCCAGCGTCGCCACTTCGGCTGCCGAGAGGCGGGCCAGCGCTTCGGGATAGTCGTTCGGCTCGCTGCGCAACTTGCGGCCCGCCAGCCGCGCCGCCATGGCCGTAATGTCGGGCAGTTCCATCGTGCCCTCGATCGCCGGATGGCTGGCCAGCACCTGCTCGATCAGCGTCGATCCGGCGCGTGGCATCCCCAGCACGAAGATCGGATCGGGCGCGGTGCGGCCCCACCCTGCCCTTGCCGCGAAGAAGCGCGGGGTGAACAACTCGCACGCCCGCGCCAGCTGATCGTCCAGCTCGGCCGGATCGTGGCGCACCTGCTCGCGCCGCAGGGCATTGCCGCGGGCATAGTGTGCGAAGGCGGCGCGATGGTCGCCCGCATCCTCCTCCGCCTTGCCCAGCGCGAATTCCAGATGGAAGCGGTCTTCCACTGACAAGTCACCCGCCAGCGCCTGGCGCATCGCCCCGCGATCATCGGGCGTAAAGGCCACGCGCTTCAGGTTGGCCAGGCTCCACCACACCTCGCCCATGCCCGGCTGCAATGCCAAGGCCCGGCGATAGGCGTCCACCGCTTCCCCTTGCCGCCCCACCGTCTTCAGCGCATGGGCATAGCTCATCCACACCTTGGGCTGCGCAGGCTGGCGTTGCAGCACGTCCTCGTACAGCGCGATGGCATCGCCATAATCGCCCAGCCGGCCCAGCGCGGCGGCCTTGAGGTTGGCGAGGCCAGCGTTGGCGGGATCGTCCGCCTCCAGCGTCTCGATTTCGCCCAGCGCTTCCATGCTGCGCCCCTGCCGGTGCAGCACCAGCGCCAGGTTGTGCCGCGCAGGGCGGAACGATGGCGCCAGCTCCAGCGCGCGGCGCAGCAGCTTCTCGGCGTCGCCATAACGGCCAAGGCGGCTGGCGAGTTCTGCCAGCATCCGGATGGCCGCCACGTCTGTCGGTGCGCGTTTCAGCCGAGCGCGCAGGATTGGCTCGGCCACGGCGAGCTCGCCCGCCACCAGTGCATCGGCGGCCAAGAGCAACTCGGGGTCTTGCGTGGAGGCGCGTATTGAACGGGCATAGGCGGCATCGGCCTTGCCGCCCTCGTTCGCTGCGATCCACGCATCCCCCAACGCGCGCCAGCCCGCGGCGGACTGCGGGTGCGCGGCCACGTAGGTTTCCAGTTGCGCGATGGTGGGGGCGCTGGTCATGCCCGGCGCAGCACCTTGTCCATCGGCCGGCCCTTGGCCAGTTCGTCCACCTGTTTGTCGAGGATGCGGATTTCCTTCATCAGCGGCTCGGCCACGTCTTCCACCCGCACCCCGCAAACCACTCCGGTAACGAGGCTACGAGCCGGGTTCATGGCCGGAGCAGCTGCGAAGAAGGCTTCCACGCTGCGCTCGTCAGCCAGCGCCTGCGCCAGCCCGGCGGCATCATAGCCGGTCAGCCAGCCGATCACCGCGTCCAGTTCGGCCCTCGTGCGGCCCTTCTTCTCGATCTTGGCCAGCAGCGCCGCGTAGACGAGGTCAAAGACCATTGAATAGATGCGGTGTGCGGCCATAGGCCCCTTTTAGGCCGCGTTCAGTTCCGCCTGCAACTGCTCGCGTCCGGGGTGCTGCACTTGGGCGCTGATGGGGATTTCCCGTCGCATTCGCTGGGCGAAACTGCGCAGGCAGATCTCGTTCTTGCCCAACGGCCCTTGCTTGAAGCGGCTGGTGCCCATGCCGTCCTGCACCCGTTCGATCAGGCTCTTGTCCTCCAGGTTCACATCGCGGTTGATGCGCCCGTTGAGATAGCGGGCGGCTTTCATCTCGCGCCGGCTGTCGGGCAAGGCATAGGCCCCGTCACGCAGCAGGCAGGTGGTGGGGGTAAGCGGAATGAACTGCATGAAGTCGATCTGGTCCGGGTAGACATCGAACATCAGCCCCGGGAACAGCCGATAATAGGTCCACATCTGCTGGCGGTCTTCGGGCAGGTGATCGACCCGTGGCAGCACGTCGCGATAGGCGGTGACGCTGGCGTGGGCGCTTTTGCCGGTGCCCGCTTCGGCGAAGATCTTGTCCACCCCGCGATCCACCGTCAGGCGATAGGTATCGCGCACCAGGCTGTTCAGCCCCGGGTGCGCCACGCGGATGTGCAGCGCATCAACGTAGTTGTCGCAGGCGTTCTTCCAGTTGACCTCACGCACGCGGCTGCGGATCGGCACCAGCGGCTCCATCGCGCCGAAGCGGTAGAGGTCCATCTCCTCGGCAATGGGGGCGAGGTATTCGTCCAGCGCCTGGGTGCCTTCACCGAAGCGGACATAGACGAAGCCGTTGTTGATCCCGTGTTCCAGCGGAAACAGGCCAAAGTCCGCCTTGGCGAAATTCTCGTATTCCTCGATGAACGGCACGGCCAGCAGCTTGCCGTCCAGCGCAAACGACCATGCGTGGTACGGGCAGGTGATCCGCCCGCCGCAATTGCCATGTCCGTCACCATTGGCATCGCCATCCACCAGCCGCGCGGCGCGGTGTGGGCAGACATTGTGGAACGCCCGTATCGCGCCATCCTTGCCGCGCACCACCAGCGCCCGCTCGCCCATCATGGCAAAGGTCTGGTAATCACCCGGCCGCGGCAGATCGGCCACGTGGCACACCAGGTGCCAGGCGGGCATGAACAGCTTCGCCTTCTCCAGCGCCATGAAATCGGCGTCGGTATAAGTCCACGCGGGCAGGCTCCAGCCGGACTGGTCGGCAAATGTTTCTGCAGGGGCGAGGTCGGTCATCACGGTCATGCGCCTTGTTTAACAGATGTAAAACAAGCTTTCAATTCGCAACAGTTCTGGTCAGGTCATACCAGTATGCCAGCGCCAGGTTAAACGAGGATATGGCGATCCGCTCGTCCCTGCCGTGGATGCGGGTGCCCGCCGGGTCTTCGGCAATCGCGCCCACGCCATAAGTGGGAATGTCGGCGTTACGGGTGAATGATCCGTCGGTAGCGCCGGTGGACAGTTCCGGAATGACCGGAATGGTCCCGAAATGCCGTGCCGCCGTCTCGCTGACCAGTTGCACGATGGCTGGTTCCAGGGCCGATGGCGGGCTGGCCATATAGGGGAACACGGTCTCCACGCTGACGCCATAGGGCGCGGCCAGCGCGGCCAGCCGTTCCCGAACGAACTCGTCGCTTTCCTGCGGCAGCACGCGGCAATTGATCACCGCGCGGGCGTTCTGCGGCAGGGCATTCTCGGCATGGCCGCCCGATAGCTGGGTGGCCACGCAAGTGGTGCGCGCCAGCGAGTTGTAATAGGCGTTAAACGGCAGGCCCGCCGGCTCCGCCGCGCCGGGCTGATATGCGGCCAGCGCCTCAATCAGCGCCCGGTCTTCGGCCGGGGCCACCGCGCTCCAGTTGCGGAAAAAGCCGCGGCTGGTCTCGTTGAGGTTGATCGGGAAGTGCCAGTCCTCCAGCGCCACCAGCGCGCGGCCCACGGCAGAGATCGGACTGTCCGGCTTGGGCAGGCTGGAATGGCCGCCGGGATCGCTGGCGGTGAAGGCATAGGTGGCATAGACCTTCTCCGCCGTCTGCATCACGAAGGCGCGCGGGGCGCCTGCATCATCGGTAATCACCCCGCCGCCGTCGGTATTGAGCGCGAATTCGGCGTCCACCAGGTCGCGGTGCTCGGCCAGCAACATGGTGGCGGACAAGCCGGTGCTCTCCTCGTCCGCCGTCAGCATCACGATTAGGTCACGGCTGGGCTGGAAGCCTTCGCGCTTCAGCTGGATGAAGTTGGCGATCAGGATGGCGACACCAGCCTTGTTGTCCTCGCTGCCCCGGCCATAGAGCCAGCCATCTTCCTCGGTCAGCGCGAACGGGGGGTATGACCAATCAGCCGGCAGCGCCTCAACCACGTCCATATGCGCCATCAGCAGCACTGGGCGACCTTGCGGATTGGGACTGCGAAAGCGCACGACCAGGCTGGGCAGGTTATCCGACACGCCCGGCGTGGCAATGTCGCTTTCCGCAAACCCGGCAGCCCGCAAATGCGCCACCAGCCCGGCCACCATCGCCCGGGTATCCGGACCGCCGCTGGGCGCGGTATTGCTGGCCACGGTCTCGGCCAGCAATTGCCGCGCCAGTGCCTCGTCAGGTTGCGCCTGGGCCGGTTGGACGAGCAGCGCGGCAGCCATCAAAGCCCCGAGCGAGATTGGGAGAAGGCGCGCGGTCATGGCGACGGAATCCTTTTCATTTGCAACCAGCCTTGAACCGCAAGCCGCGCCGTGCTGCAAGTGGACAATTGTAAAACAAGGGACGTTGCCATGATCCGCCTCACCGTGTTGCTCGCCGCAACGGCCGTCTCCACCCCCCTCGCCGCGCAGGAAGCGCAGCCGTTCACCGTGGATGACATGCTGCGGGTAGAGGACCTGGCCGATCCGGTTTTCGCCCCTGATGGCGCGCGCGTGGCCTATGTCGTCACCAGCCCGGGCGATGGCGACACCACGCAAAGCGACATCTGGATTGCGCAGTACGATGGCAGCGGCGCCCAGCCGCTCTACCCCACCATTGATCGCGACGAATCCTCCCCCCGGTGGAGCAGCGATGGCCGCACCTTCACCTTCATCCGCAGCGGCGCGGAAGGGGAAGCGGCGCAATTGTGGGCCAGCACCAACGGCGAACCGCCCCGGCAGGTCTCCACGCTGGCGGGCGGCGCGGGCGATTACAGCCTGGCGCCCGATGGCAGCTTCGCCATCGTCCTGACCGAAGTGGGCACCAACGTGGTGTCCGAAGCCCCGGAAGTAGCCCCGCCCATCGTGATCACCCGCTATACCGCGCGGCAGGACTATCGCGGCTACGTCGATGATCGCCGCACGCACCTGTTCCGCGTTCCGCTGGCGGGCGGCGAGGCAGTGCAGGTGACCAGCGGCGCTTATGACGTGGGCCTGCCCAGCCTGTCGCCAGATGCCAGCCAACTCGCCTATGTTTCGCGCCAGTGCGATCCTGCGGTGCGGCTGCGCTGCTCCGATGTCTATGTGATGCCCACCGCAGGCGGCACCGCCAGGCGGATCGACAGCTTCGAAGGCGAAGACGCCGCCGATACCAATGCCCCGCAATGGTCGCCTGATGGCGGCAAGCTGGTGTGGTTGCGCAGCGGACCGCCGCAGCAAACGTGGTACAACCCGCTGCAACTGGTAGTGGCCGATCTTGCCACCGGCCGCGAAACGCAGGTGGCGTGGATCGACCGCTGGTTCTCCGAACCGCAGTGGAGCGCCGATGGCCGCCATATCCTGGCACTGGTGGAGCAGGATCGCGACACCTGGCTCGCCCGCATCGATCCGGCGACCGAAGCGGTGGACTATCTCACCAGCGGCGCCCGCTTCGCCTATGCCTTTGCCCAAAGCAGCGACGGCAAGATCGTGGTGCTGGATGGCGATGCCAACACGCCCACCGCCTTGCGCACCGTCGAGGCCACTCCGCGCACCCTCAGCCCGCATAACCAGTGGGTGGGCACCCGCGCCCTTGCCACCACGCAGGACGTGTCGATCATCAGCGATGGCGTGACCATCAATGGCCTCCTGATGCTGCCCGCTGGCCGTGAACAGGATACACCACTGCCGATGATCGTGCGGCTGCACGGCGGGCCGGTGTCGCAGTTCGGGCACGAATTCATGGCCGATCACCAGGTATTCGCCGCCGCCGGATATGCCGTTCTGGCCTTGAACCCGCGCGGCTCATCGGGCCGCGGCGCAGGCTTCGCGCAGGCGCAAATGGCCCGCTGGGGCACGGTCGACGCCGCCGATATCAGCGCCGGGATCAGCTGGGCGATCGAGCAGGGGATCGCCAGACCGGACCAGATCGGCGTGGGCGGCTGGTCCTATGGCGGCATCCTGTCGAACTACATGATCGCCAGCGACACCCGCGTGAAAGCGGCCGTGGCGGGCGCGGGCATGGCCAATTTCTTCGGCGGCTTCGGGGTGGACGAATACGCCCGCGACTATGTGCTGGAACTGGGTAAGCCGTGGAACAATGTGCAGGCGTGGATCGACCTGTCCTACCCCTTCTTCCAGTCCGAACGGATCACCGCCCCCACCCTTTACCTCTGCGCCGAGGAGGACTGGAACGTGCCGTGCGAAGGCTCGCTGGCGATGTACCAGGCGCTGCTGACCAACGATGTGCCCAGCACGCTGGTGGTCTATCCGGGCCAGAACCACGGGCTGGTGGTGCCAAGTTACCTGAAGGACCGGATGGTGCGGAGCATTGCCTGGTATGACCGGTATTTGCGGGGTGCTGGCGGGGAGTGACCAACCCGATCGGCTAATTTGCGCGAAACGTCGATTAGCCTTCCTCCCCCGGCCACTTAAGCTATTGTGTTTCGATGAAACCAGCCTTGCACCCAGAGGAAGGAGCAAGGCTCCGCGAACTCCGTCGCTACGGCATTCTCGATACCGATCGGGAACAGGATTTTGACGAACTGGTCGAAATCGCTTCGGAGATCTGCGAAGTACCGGTCTCGGTGGTCAATTTCATCGACGACGGGCGGCAATGGTTCAAGGCAGAGGTCGGCCTGGGCATCCGTTCCACCCCGCTGGAGACAAGCCTGTGCGGCCACGTCATCTTGCAGGATGATTTCGTCGAGATCCCCGATACCCTGAATGACAGTCGCATGGCCGACAATCCCTTGTGCACCAGCGAGCCGGGCTTCCGGTTCTATGCCGGGGCGATCCTGAAAGGGGCGAATGGCCTGCCCATCGGCACGCTGTGTGTCCTCGATCACAAGCCGCGGGTGCTCTCGGACCACCAGCGCAAGGTGCTGCGCGTCCTGTCAAAGCACGTGATGCGCGAACTTGATCTACGCCTGGCGCTGGCGCAGGAGCAGACGTTGCGCCGCGAAGTCGATCACCGGGTCAAGAACTCCCTCGCGTCGATCGGCGCCCTGTTGTTCATGAAAGCCCGCCGCGAGACCGATGACGCCGTGCGGCTGGCGTTCGAGGATGCCGGCAACCGCATTCGTTCGCTCGCGTCACTGCACGAAGAACTGCACGACCTGGCCCAAGGCGAGATGGTCGACCTGCAGTCACTGTTCGCCCGGATCGAGGACGATCTGCGGCAAATGATCGCCGAAGACATCACGCTATCGATCACCGCTCACAATGAACGGGCGACGCCGACCTTGGCCAATGCCTTCCTCCTGATCGTCAACGAGTTTGTCTCGAATTCGATCAAACACGGACTGAATGCCTCGGCAGGGACGATTTCAATCGATCTGCGGGCGACCGACGGCGGTGGCTGGGAGATGATTTGCCGGGATAATGGCACCGGCAACGCGCTGGATGCAAAGCGTGCGGAATCCTCCGCCGGACTGGGCACGCGCGTCATCCATTCGCTCGCGTCATCGCTTGGTGCTTCGGTTGCCTGGCGTTCCGAAGGCTCAGGAATGGAGCTTGTCATTATGTCGAACGCCGCCTGACAACCACGCCAACTTCGGCCATCCCTCGTCTTACCGCACCACCCTGCCCCCCTGCAGCACATGGTCAATCCGCTCCAGCGCGGTCACATCTGCCAGCGGGTCTTCATCCACCGCCACCATGTCCGCAAGCCGGCCGGGCGCAATCGCGCCCACGTCCTGCGTCTGCATCAGGTCGGCCACGGAAATCGTCGCGCTCTGGATCGCCTGCATCGGGGTCATGCCATAGCGGACCATGTAGGCAAACTGGCGGGCATTATCTCCGTGCGGGAACACTCCCGCATCGGTGCCATAGGCGATGCGGACACTGGCGCGGACCGCAGCGGTGAAGCCGTTACGCTGGGCGTCGGTGGTTTCCTCGTTCTTGCGCAGCATGTCGGCCGGCCAGCCATCGCGGGTGCCCACTTCCTCGATGAAATCCCCATTGTAGATATCCATCACCAGCCAGGTACCCGCCGCCTTTGCCTCAGCGATGCCCCCAGCGTCGATCAGGCTGGCGTGTTCGATGGAGCGGACGCCGGCGCGAATGGCGCTGCGGATGCCGTCAGCCCCGTGGGCGTGGGCCGTGGCGTAACTGCCATAGCTGCTGGCCACCTCGACCGCCGCGGCGATCTCGTCTTCCGAAAGCTCGATTGCGCCCGGTTCGGTCCCTTCGGCAAGCACCGCGCCAGTGGCGATCAGCTTGAGGAAATCCACCCCGTGCTGGAACAGGTAGCGCGCGGCGTTGCGCATCTCACGCACGTCGCTGACCACGCCCACGCGCATATCGGCCGGCACCACGGCATCGGGCGCCAGGCCGGTCACTTCTCCGCCGCCGCCGGGCACCGTGAGGTAGGAGCCCGCCACCCACATGCGCGGCCCCGGCACCCAGCCGCGCTGGATGGCATCGCGCAGGGCAACCTCGGCATTGGCGCGAAAGGCGCCCACATCGCGCACGCTGGTGAACCCGGCGTGCAGCGTTCGCCTGGCGTTGTCCGCCCCGATCAGCGCGATCTCCTCCGCCGTGTGCAGCAGCGGCTCGGCCACGTTGTTTGACTGGCCCCAGTCAGCCAGGTGGGTGTGCGCGTCGATCAGGCCGGGGAGCACGGTCATCCCGGACCAGTCGATCACTTGCGATCCGGCAGGCGGCGCGGTCCACGGTTCAACCGCCACGATCCGTTCGGCTTCGATGGTAATGCGCTGGTCGGTCAGAACGCAGCCCGCGACCACATCCACAAGCCGTCCGGCATGGACATAGACCGGCTCTGCCGCTGTCGACTGAGCTTGGGCAGCCGTTGCCCACATGACCAGCCCCATGACCGCTGCCACCATTCGTGCCATAATGCCTCCTCGCTTGCTTCCACCCGCAGCTTGTCTTACAACTGTAAAACAAGCAAGGATCATCCATGACCAAGACCTATGA
>JAZKFK010000031.1:0-2246 GCA_040386475.1 Pseudomonadota bacterium
GGGATCGCCACCAGCATCAGCATGCTGGCCGCGCCCATGTAAAGGAACCGGTGCTTGACCGATCGCAGCAACAGCACGCCCAGCACCGCCGCCGCCACCAGCCCGGTGCGCGCCGATGTGCCCACCGGGATCAGCAGGCAGGCGAAGATCAGGCCGGCGGTAAAGGTCCACACCCTCCAGTCGGGCTTGAAGATCGTGCCATGCCGCGCCAGCCACAGCGCCAGCGGGATGATGGCGATAGCGGCGGTGGAAATGATCGAGCCTTCGTAAATGCCCGCATTGTCGTTCACCAGCAGCTTCAGCGCGCCATAACCGCCGCCGCCGCCCACGGTCTTCAGCCCGCCGTTGATGGCGATGGTGCCCAGGGCCAGCACGATGAACAGCACCGCCGCCTCGATCCGCAGGCGCGTGCGCAAGGTCAGCGGCAGGAAGGCGGCAAACACCAGCGCCTTCCACACCCAGTCCCATTTGGCCCAGGCTTCCTCGGGGAACTGCGCGCTCAGCGTGGTCATCAGGCACCACAGCAGCAGCAGCACGATCATGCCCTGCCGGGCGGTGAAACGTCCGCCGCGCTTGGCATCCAGCAGCAGCCAGCCGCCGAACGCTGCCAGAAAGGCGACCAGCGACAGCTTCAGGCTGGGACTGGTGATGATCCCCCAGCCGATCTTCTGCGGCATGACGATGTCGATGTAGATATAGGTCAGCACCCACAGGAACGGGCGCTTCAGGCCAAGCAGCAGCATCAGCGCGATGAAAGCCAGCAGGGCAAGGTCAAGCATTGCTCAGTCCTCGTCGCGCACGGCGGGGTCAACCCGGCGCTGCCAACCCCGGGAACCCCTGGGTCCGGCGTCGGGGGCGGCCTCATCGTCATCCAGATCGCCACGCGTAACCAGGATCAGCGCGGCCAGCGCCATCAGGCCGTGAGTCAGCGCAAGGGTCAGGATGTCGATCACGCAGGGGGAACTAGCCCATCAGGCGTTGACGCGGCGTTAAACATGTCCGGGGCATATCTTCGGGCGACCATGCGCATCCTCCACGTCCTTGACCATTCGCTGCCGCTGCATTCCGGCTACACCTTCCGCACGCGGGCGATCCTGAAGGCGCAGGAGACGTTGGGCTGGCAGGTGCGCGGGATCACCGGCTTGCGGCATTCGGCCCAGGGGCCTGACACCGAGCAGGCGGAAGGGCTTACCTTTCACCGGACGCGCGGCTCGGCTGCCGGGCCGCCCATGATGCGCGAATGGCGCGAGGTGGCGCTGCTGGCCGACGCGATCGTGGCGCTGGCGCAAGCCTGGCGGCCCGACGTGCTCCACGCCCATTCTCCCGCCTTGGATGGCCTTGCCGCCGTACAGGCGGGCAAGAGGCTGGGCATACCCGTGGTCTACGAAATTCGCGCCTTCTGGGAGGATGCCGCCGTGGGCAACGGCACGGGCCGCGAAGGATCGCTGAAATACGGCCTCACCCGCGCGCTGGAGGACGAGGTGGTGCGCGAGGCGGGCCGCGTGGTGACCATCTGCCAGGGCCTGAAGGATGACCTGGTGGCGCGCGGCTATCCGGCTGACAAGATCGCGCTGATGCCCAACGGGGTGGACCTGGCCATGTTCGGCACGCCGGTGGCACGCGATCCGGCGCTGGCTGAAGAGTTGGGCCTGGGGAATGGCCCGGTGATCGGCTTCATCGGCAGCTTCTATGACTATGAAGGGCTGGACGACCTTGTGGCCGCCATGCCGCTGCTGCTGCAACGCCAGCCCGATGCGCGCCTGCTGCTGGTCGGCGGTGGACCGGTGGCCGATGCCCTGAAAGGGCAGGCCGAGGCCAGCCCTGCTGCCCACGCTATCCGCTTCGTGGGCCGCGTGCCGCATGACCAGGTGGAGCGCTACTATGCCCTGGCCGATGTCATGGCCTATCCGCGCAAGCGTAGCCGGCTGACCGATCTGGTCACCCCGTTAAAGCCGCTGGAAGCGATGGCGCAAGGCAAGCTGGTGGCCGCCAGCGACGTGGGCGGACACCGCGAATTGATGACGCACGGCCTTACCGGAACGCTGTTCGCGCCCGACGATCCCGCCGCCTGCGCAACCGCGCTGGCCGACCTGATCGACCGGCGCGCCGGCTGGGACACCATGCGCAAGGCCGCCCGGCTCCACGTGGAGCAGCACCATGACTGGGCACGCAATGTGCAGCGTTATCAAGCCGTTTACCAAAGCCTGCTAGCCCCACAGGCCAATCGCCGGAATCGCGCCGCCTGA
>JAZKFK010000032.1:0-1612 GCA_040386475.1 Pseudomonadota bacterium
TTGCGGCTGGCACCCAGCATCAGCGGCTGGCCCAGCGCGTGGAACAGCGGGAGGGCATTGAGCAGGGCCAGGTTGTCCGCCAGGGACTTGCCGAAGCCCACACCGGGATCGAGCACGATGTTTTCTCGCAGCACGCCCGCCGCCAGGGCCGCGTCGCGCCGTTCTTTCAGCCAGTCGAACACGTCGAACACCACGTTATCGTAAGTGCCATCGTGATGCAGGTCCTGCGCCGCTTCGTTGCTGGGCCCCGGCGCGTGCATCAGGATCACGGGTTTGCCGGTGGAGGCGGCGAATTGCAGGCTGCGCGGATCGTGGCGCAGCGCGGACACGTCGTTGATCACGTGCGCGCCCGCATTCAACGCGGCTTCCATCACGCCCGGACGGCGCGTGTCCACGCTGACCGCCGCGCCCATTTTCACGCAATGTTCGATGGCGGGGACCACGCGGGCGATCTCATCACCTTCCCACACAGCCTTGGCACCGGGGCGGGTGCTTTCGCCGCCAATGTCGATCATCGCCGCGCCGGCCTCGTGCATCATGGCCGATTGCACGCGCATGGCGGTGCCAAAATCGTTGAACTTGCCGCCATCGGAGAAGCTGTCTGGCGTAACGTTGAGGATGCCGACAACCTGCGGCTCATCCAGCTTCACGGTGCGCTGGCCGCAGGCGAGCGGTGGGTGAATACGGCCAATGTTGGCCCACTGTGCCTCCGCCTCGTCAAGGATTGCACCGCTGAGATCGCCCAGCACCTCGGCCATTTCACGCGGGGTGCAGGTGGCGCGTTCCACCACCTCACCGTGTTCGCGGATGGTCACCGCGAACAGGTGGGCATAGGCCATCGATCCGCCCAGCCGCACGGCATCGCCATCGACCATTTGCGGGGAAGCGACGAGGGTGAGCGGCTGGATGTAGATGCGTTCGGTCATTGAACGGCCCTAGCGCATGAAACGGATGGAGCGAAAGCCTGCGGTCAATCCTCCACCGCCAGCAGGTACAACTGCCGCGCGCTGTCGATCGGTTTCAGTTCGCCGTCCTGCTCCACGTGCCAGAAGGTCCAGCCGTTACAGCTGGGCGCGCCTTGCAGATCCTTGCCCACCTGGTGGATCGAGCCGATGAGCGCGCCACACATCAGCGAGCCATCGGCGCGCACTTCGGCCGTCCAGCGGCGTTGCTTGTCGGTCAGCTTCGTTCCCGGCGGCAACAGCCCGGCTTCTACCACTGCGCCAAAGGCCACACGCGGGGCATCGCGCTTGCTTTGCATCGTGGTGATGGCGCTTTCGTCCAGCGGCAGTTCCTTGGCGATGCGCGCGGTGGCCACCTTGCGATAGGCCTCCTCGCGCTCGCAGCCGATCCAGTCACGCCCCAGCCGCTTGGCGACAGCGCCGGTGGTGCCGGTGCCGAAGAACGGATCGAGCACCACGTCGCCCGCCTCGGTGGTGGCCAGCAGCACGCGGTAAAGCAGGCTTTCGGGCTTTTGCGTGGGGTGCGCCTTGTGGCCGGTATCGTCCTTCAGCCGCTCGCCGCCCGAACAGATCGGCAGCACCCAGTCGCTGCGCATCTGCAATTCGTCGTTCAGCGTCTTCATGGCGCGATAGTTGAACTGGTACTTGGC
>JAZKFK010000033.1:0-16077 GCA_040386475.1 Pseudomonadota bacterium
GTTCCTCCCCCCGGCGACGCTTGAGGTAAGGGTGGACCATGTCGCCCTGGATCGGACCGGGCCGCACAATTGCCACCTGGATCACCAGATCATAGAACTCGCGCGGGCGTAGGCGGGGCAGCATGTTCATCTGCGCGCGGCTTTCCACCTGGAACACGCCCAGCGAGTCGCCCTTGCGCAGCATGGCATAAACCTCCGGGTCCTCGCGCGGCACGGTGGCCAGCGTCAGGTGGCGGCCGTGGTGCGCCCCCAGCAGGTCCAGGCACTTGCGGATGCAGGTGAGCATGCCCAGCGCCAGCACATCCACCTTCAGGATGCCCAGCGCGTCGATATCGTCCTTGTCCCATTCGATGAAGGTGCGATCGGCCATGGCGCCGTTACCGATGGGCACTGTCTCGGTCAGCGGGCTCTGCGTCAGGATGAAACCGCCGACATGCTGGCCCAGGTGGCGCGGCATGCCGATCATCTGCTCGGTCAGCTTCAGCACGCGCTTCAGGTGCGGGTCGGTCACGTCCAGCCCCGTCTCGGCTACGTGCTGCTCGCCGATTTCGCGCCCCCACCCTCCCCACACCGTGCGGGCGAGTGCGCTGGTGACATCTTCGGACAGGCCCATCACCTTGCCCACCTCGCGGATGGCCATGCGCGGGCGGTAATGGATCACCGTGGCGCACAGGCCGGCGCGATGGCGGCCGTATTTGCTGTAGATGTGCTGGATCACCTCCTCGCGCCGCTCGTGCTCGAAATCGACATCGATATCGGGCGGTTCCTTGCGCTCTTCGGAGATGAAGCGATCGAACAGCAGGGCGTGCTTGGCCGGATCGACGCTGGTGATGCCCAGCACATAGCACACGGCAGAATTCGCCGCCGAGCCGCGCCCCTGGCACAGGATCGGCGGATCGCAGCCACGTGCGAAATCGACGATGTCCTTGATGGTCAGGAAGTATCGCGCCAGGTCCAGCTTGGCGATCAGCGCCAGTTCGCGTTCCAGCGTTTCCTTCACACTATCGGGTAACCCACCGGGATAACGCCATTTTGCTCCTGCCCATGTCTGCTGGATCAGGAATTCCTGCGGGCTCATCCCGTTGGGGTAGATCTCCTCGGGATATTCATAGCGCAGTTCGTCCAGGCTGAAGCGGCAGGCATCGGCCACGTCGCGCGTAGCGGCCAGCGCGTGCGGCCAGCGGGCGAACAGGCGCTGCATCTGCACGGGGCTTTTCAGGTGCCGCTCGGCATTGGCCTGCAGCAGGTGCCCGGCGGCCGCCACGGTGGTCTTGTGGCGGATCGCCGTCATCACATCGTGCAGCGGCCGCCGCTCGGGAGCGTGATACAGCACGTCGTTGGTGGCCAGCAGGGCCAGGCCATTGGCGCGAGCGAGCGTGTCTAGCCGCTCGATCCGGGCAATGTCGTCATCGCGGTAGAGGTAGCTGGCGGCCAGGTGTCGCATGGTCGGCAGGCCGACGGCGAGATTTGGCAAAACCTCACTGAACGCGCCTTCGACCTCACCGGCAAAGGCCGCGCCTTCCAGCGTCACCACGTTGCTGCCCCAGGCAGGCACGGTGAAGCGCGTGTCGAGATCGCCCGGCGGCAGGACGATCAACTGCACGCCGCCGGCGTTTTCAGCCAGCATGGAGAGCGAAATGTCGCAGGCACCCTTGTCCTGCCACTCGCCATCCAGCTTGCGCATCCGTCCGGCCGAGATCAGGCGACACAGGCGTCCATAGGCAGCCCGGTCTTGCGGATAGGCGAGAAAGGCCAGTCCTTCCACTGTCTCTATCCTGCAGCCGATAAGTGGTTGCAGTTTCAGTGTTTTAGCTTCGGTATGCAGGCGCACAATGCCGGCCATCGAATTGACATCGGCAATGCCCACCGCGTCATAGCCCAGTGCCCGCGCGCGCAAGGCCAGATCCACCGCATCGGACGCGCCGCGCAGGAAGGAGAAGCAGCTTGCCACGCCCAGTTCCACATAGGCCGCGCGTTCCGGCGGCGTTATGCCGTCAGGATCGAGCTCGATCGTGCGGCGCGGGATGAGGAGATCGTTTTCCGGCATCGATCATCCGTCATGTGCCTGGGCCAGTTCCGCCAACCGCTCGGCCACTGCCGCCAGATCCGCGGCGAACAGGCGCTCCTGCTCCTCCTGCGCCGCGCCTTCCAGACGCAGCAGGTACGAAGGGTGCGCGGTGATCCACAACTCGCTGCCATCGGCCAGAGCATGCGGCCGCCCGCGCTCGCGGGCGATACTGGCAGTGCGGCCGAGCAGGCTGCGCGCGGCGCTGGCCCCCAGGGCCAGCACCAGCCTGGGCTGCACCAGCGCCCGCTCTCCCTCAAGCCACCAGCGGCAGGTGTCGATCTCCTTGGCGGTGGGCGACTGGTGCAGCCTGATTTTTCCGCCCCGAACGACTTTGGAAACGAACTTGAAGTGCTTGACCGCATTGGTGACGTAAGCCGCGCCGCGATCGATCCCGGCGCTCACCAGATGCCGGTCGAGCAATTGCCCCGCTGGCCCCACGAATGGCCTACCCGCCAGATCCTCCTGGTCGCCCGGCTGCTCGCCCACGATCATCAAGGGTGCAGCCAGAGGCCCCTCGCCCATCACCGCGCGCGTGCCCAGTTCGCCAATGGGGCAACGGCGGCAGCGCTCCGCGCATTGCGCCACGTCTGCCAGCGAGCCTGGCGCCGCGCCCATATCCAGCGTGCCGGCTGCCACCATGGTCGCCTCCCGCCCCTGCGCGCCCGCCACCAGACCGGCGATCAGGGCGGTTTCGGGCATGTTCTTCCAGTACTTGCGCGGCATTTCCTTCAGCATCGCGCCAATCTTCAGCCGCGCGGGATTGAAGATGGAAGCATAATAGCGCCGCCACAGGTCCTCCATCGGATCACCCGCGGGCGCATCGGCCTTAAGCGCGGGCGGCCCCTCGCACAGCACCTCACCATCCCAGTGGAGCGAGCCCTGCGGCGTCAGGATCGACCAGCGCATGGCGGTGAAACGGCGCACAAAGAACCCGGCGTTGGTGCGCAGAATATGATGCTCGGGCTCGAACCAGGCGACGTAATGCTCCTCCGCCTCCAGCCCTTCCGCGTCAGGATCGGTTGGCACCAGGCGGAAGCGCACGAAGGCGCGCATCTTGTGAATGTCGCGCCGCACTTGCCTGGTCAGCTCGTCAAGCCGGCGCACATCGGCATCGGCGCGGTCCTCCAGCGCGCGCGGGTTGCCCTGCAAGCGCCACAGCAGACGATATAGCAGGCCGAACCGCTCCGGGTCAGAGTGGCAGATCGCGGTTTTCGCCGCTTGCAGGAAAGCCTTGCTGGCGCGCACTGTGCGCGCATCGGACGGAGGCGATGGCAGACGGGTGTCGCCCAACCGACCTCTGGGGGCAAACAGGCTGTCGGTCCCGCCGGGCTCGATCCACGCCACCCGGTCGGGCGGCACATCGCATTGCACCAGTTGCCGCGCGCGATCGCGCCAGAAGGCAAAGTCGTCGGCTTCCGGCAATTGCACCGCATGGAAGGCGCCGAAGCGCACGTGCTGAAGCGCGCTCACGCCGCAAACAGCTCCAGTTGCTCCGCCTTGGGCGCCAGCATGGTCCGCAGGTCCGCCCGGTCGGTCAGCAAGGTCGGCCGCCAATCACAAGTGACGATGAACGGGCGCACCTTGGTGATCGACACGGTCAGCTTGCCCACGTCCTCCAGCCGCATGGTCCGGTGCTGACGCGTGGCGAGGATCTGCTGAACCGCGCGCACCCCCAAGCCCGGCACGCGGAGCAACATCTCGCGCGAAGACCGGTTCACATCCACCGGGAATTGTTCGCGAAACTTCAGCGCCCAGGCCAGCTTGGATCGATATCCAGCGGCAGGTTGCCCGCGGCATCGGTGGCCTGCATCACTTCGGCGGAAGTATAGCCATAGAACCGCATCAGCCAGTCGGACTGGTACAGCCGGTGCTCGCGGATCAAGGGCGGGCGCTTCAGCGGCAGCACGGCGCTGGCATCGGGAATGGGGCTGAAGGCCGAGTAATAAACGCGGCGCAGGCGAAACCGGTCATACAGCGTGCTGGCCTTGCCCACGATGTCGGCATCGCTCGCCCCGTCAGCCCCGACGATCATCTGCGTCGATTGCCCGGCGGGGGCGAACTTGGGGGCGTGGCGGAAGCGCTTCGTCTCATCCTTGGCCTGGCTAATGGCCATCTTCATGCCGCCCATCGCGCCTTCGATGGTGCCGGCGTTCTTGTCCGGCGCCAGGCGGGTAAGGCCGGCTACGGTGGGCAGTTCCACATTGATCGATATGCGATCGGCCAGCAGGCCCGCCTGGTGGATCAGCTCGGGCGCGGCTTCGGGAATGGTCTTGAGGTGAATATAGCCGCGAAACTGGTGCTCCTCGCGCAGTATCCGCGCGGCTTCCACCATCTGCTCCATCGTGTAATCCGCGTTCTTGACGATGCCCGAGGAGAGGAACAGCCCTTCGATATAATTGCGGCGGTAAAACGCCATCGTCAGCTCGGCCACTTCCTGCGGGGTGAAGCGCGCCCGCGGTGTGTTGCTGCTCTTGCGGTTGATGCAATAGTGGCAATCGAAAATGCAGTGGTTGGTCAGCAGGATCTTCAGCAGCGAGATGCAGCGGCCATCGGGCGCGTACGAATGGCAGATGCCCATGCCCTCGGTGGAGCCAATGCCGCCAGTGCCCCTGGAGTTGCGCTTGGTGGTGCCGGACGAAGCGCACGAGGCATCGTACTTGGCGGCATCGGCCAGAATGGCAAGCTTCTCGATAGTGCTGGGTTGCGACATTTGTTCCTTATATGTTCCATCTCGTCCCTTGCCTAGAGGCTTTGCCCCTTGCCCCCTTCCGCTCGTCGCAAAGTGGGGAGCCTTTGGCGGGTCATGGCATTGGCAGGGTACAACCAAGGAGAACCCCATGCCATTCCTCGAAACCCGCGATGGAACCGCCCTACATTACAAGGAACTGGGCCACGGCCGCCCGGTGGTGCTGATCCATGGCTGGCCGCTGTCTGCCGACAGCTGGGATCCGGTGATGATCGCGCTGGCCGAGGCCGGCTATCGCGCAATTGCCTACGACCGGCGCGGCTTCGGCCAGTCGGACCAGCCTCCGGTCGGCTATGACTATGATACCTTCGCCGACGATCTGGCCGACGTGATGGATGCCAACGAGGCGGATGAGAACGTGGCGCTGGTCGGCTTTTCGATGGGCGGCGGAGAGATCGCCCGGTACATGAGCCGTCATGACGGCGAAGGCGTGACGCAGGCCGTGCTGGTCAGCTCGGTCGTACCGTACATGCTGCAAACGGACGACAATCCCCATGGCGTGCCAGAGTCCACGTTCCAGGGCATGACCGACGGCATGAAGAAGGACTTCCGCGCCTTCTTCACCGGCTTCTTCAAGGATTTTTACGGTGACGGCGTGCTGAGCAACAACGTCAGCCAGGAAGAGAAGCAGTGGGCGTGGAACACGGCGATGATGGCGGGACAATATGCTACGCTGCAGGCTGCCGACGCCTTTGCCCATACCGATTTCCGGCCCGACCTGGCCAGTTTGACGATCCCCACACTGGTGATCCACGGCACGGCTGACAAGACCGTGCCGATCGACGCCACGGCGCGCGAAGTGGCGCGGCTGGTACCTACAGCCGAACTGATCGAATACGATGGCGAGCCGCACGGCCTGTTCGCCACCCAGACCGAGCGGCTGGCGAACGACATCATCGCTTTTCTGGATCGCGAGGCGGGAAGCGGTGCGTTGCAGGTCAATCTTGGGCAAGTGAATTTTGGGCAGGCCGCCGCCTGATCCCGGTGGCATGACTGGCGTAAAGGGGCGGGCTGCGAGGTCCGCCCCTTTTGCATGTCAGCCGAAGAAGCCGTGCAGGAACCAGTCGGGCATGGCTCCGGCGCGGTCCGGCCCGCGCCCGTCGCCTGCCAGTCCGTTGCGGTAGATCCAGTAGCGGCGACCGGCCTCGTCCTCGATGCGGTAATAGTCGCGCAGGCGGGCCGTGCCCTTCTCGCGCCACCATTCGGGCGCAATCCGCTCTGGCCCCGCCACCCGCGCCACATCGCGCACCTGCCCGCGCCAGCGGAACCGGCGGGGAGAACCGTCCGGGCTGGCATACAACACGGCGATCAGCTCAGCCCGATCAAGTATTTTCAATGGCCTGCAATGAAAATCGAACACCTCCTGAGAAGGCGGTACTGGTGCCAGCGGCGGCGCCCAGGCCTGCGCGCGTTCGGGCTTGTGGCTACCGCGTGGCACCGGGCGGCGCACGGCGGCGGGACCTAGGCGCACGGTCAGCCGATCGATACAGGCGCCCAGCGAGGTGCCGTGCGTCTCGGCTGCCGCTTCCAGATCGGCCTGTGCCAGCGGCAGCGGCTCGGTCCAGATGGCCAGCAGACGCACCAGTTCGATCCCGAAGCCCGCGTCTACATCGTCGAGCCGGGCGCTGAACAGGCGGCACACGTGGCTGGCATCGCGAGTGGCGGCGGCCAGTTCCAGCTGGCGCAACACCACCTTGCCATCCACCCGCCACAGGCCGATTTCGAGCCGCCTTGCGCCTTGCGCGCGCGCTTCCAGGGCGCGGGTCATGTCAGAGGCCAGATCGGCCAGCACCTGATCGAGCAGCGGACGGTGGCGGATCGGTTCCAGCAGGCGGCGTTCCACCAGCGCGGGTTCCACCGCCACCACCGGCAGCAGCGGTTCGGGCACGTGCCCGGCGATCTGATCAAGCCGGATCAGCGGGTTGGCGGCGGGCGAGCGACGGTTGCGGAAGCGCCGCTGCACGGCATCGCGGCCCAGTTCCGCCATGTCGCCAATGCGCTTGAGGCCCAGGCGGCGCAGCACCAGCAGCACATCATCATCCAGCCGCAAGGCCGCCACCGGCAGGCTGGCGAGGCGCATGGCCACGTCCTCTCCCGGTGACAGGATCGCGCCGGGTGCGCCGTACCGCGCCAGCGCCCAGGCCGCGCCTGCCGTGGGCGCAATCGCCGCGCGCACCGCGATGCCGCGCGCTCCCAGCCGGTCATGGACATCGGCCAGCAAGGCTTGCTCGCCGCCGAACAGGTGCGCCACGGCGGTCACATCCACCAGCAGGCCATCAGGCGCATCCAGCGCCGCCCACGGTCCCCAGCGCCGCGCCCACAGCGCCAGCCGTTCAAGGAAGGCGAGATCGCCCGCCGGATCGGATGGGAAGACTTGCAACGAAGGACACAGCGCGCGCGCATCGGCCACCATCATGCCCGGCGCAGCGCCAGCAGCCTGCCCGGCATCGTTCGCGGCATCAATGCGCGGGCCGTGCGCGGTCTCGGTTATCAGCGCCAGCGGCGGCGCATCGGGCCCTTCGCCGCGCGCACAGCCCCCGCTCGTGCCGCCCCAACTCGTGCAGTCTTGCGCCTGCCGCCAGCGATCAAGCGCCAGCCGCGCCAGCCACAGCGCCATGATCCGGCGTGGCGGCGGGCATGGCGGCTGGGACAGGACGTTCGGCGATGAGGGCGTGTCCGTCATCGTGCAGGATCCATTCTGATGGGGCATGGGCGCGGGCGCGGAACAGGTCGGCATGCCACGAGCCGATCCCGGCTCCGGCCTTGGGAGCGGCGGCGTTCCAGCGCGGCGGGGGCGAGGTGGCGCTGCGCACCTGCCAGCGCATCCGCGCCGAGCTGATATCCCGCGCCGCATCGTGGCGCACCAGGAACAGCGGCACGCCGTGCTTCTCTGCCGCCAGCCCCAAGCGGCGCGAGGCCGTGAGATCAAGCGCGCGCGGATTGCCGGCAATCTCGCCGATCACGCAAGCAAGGTCGCGGCAGCGCATCCCTTCCTCCAGCGCGAACAGGGCATCGGCGGCATCCTTCACCGCCACGTGGATCACCCGCGCGCGCAAGGGCGGCGGCAGGCCGGGGTAATAGGGTCGCCCGGTCTTTTTGATGGACGCCGCATCCTGCACCCACAGCAGCGGCTTGGCGGCCAGGAACACGCCCCGCACCCCGCCCGCCTGCTCCGCCCGCTCTGCCGCGCGCAGCAGGTCCAGCGCCAGCGCCAGCGCGCAAGCCGCCCCGCCCGCTTCGTCAGCCGGGGCGAATATCTCGCTGTGCATGGCGCCGGTCGCTGCCAGCCCGGGCCGCCAACGCGGTGCGGCCTGCCCCAGCGCCAACAGCTGGGCAGCCTTGGGAAGAGATGAAAGGTCCATGCGAATCGCTCCGATGTTCCTTTTATGTTCTCATCACACGCGCTTGGCAAGTTCATCGCCAGCCCCGCACGGCTGATGGCTTTGCGGCCAGTCGAAGGGAACACTCGCCGCCCCATGCCGTTGGGCAGGCAAGGAGACGCAAGATGAGCACGACCGAAGACCTCAAGCACAATTTCTGGAAGGCGCTGGCCGCCAGCCCCTTTGTTTTCCTGCAGCGCAATGGCGAGCCGGAGACTTCCGTGCCAATGACCGCGCAGCTGGACAAGGATGCCAACGGCGCGATCTGGTTCTTCACCCGCAAGGATCATTCGCTGGCCCCCGGCGGCCCGGCTACGGCCACGTTTGCCGCCAAGGATAACCAGTTGTTCGCGCGCCTCGATGGCTACCTGGTCACCGAAACGCGGCCCGAGAAGATTGACCAGCACTGGAGCACGATCATCGAATCGTGGTTCCCCGGCGGAAAAACCGATCCCAACCTGCTGATGCTGCGGATGGACCTGGACAAGGCCGAGATCTGGAACAGCGACCTGGGTCTGGTCGACAACGTCAAGATGCTGCTGGGCTTCGACGTTAGTGACAAGGCAGCCAAGGAACACACAGAAACGCTGCTGTAAAAACCCCCCTGGGTCGCAGTGTTGGCGGGCCGTCACCCCCCGAGTGGCGGCCCGTTTCCGTGTCTGCAAAAGGCGTTGTCACACAAGGTTTGCGCCTGCGCTGCAACCGTCTAGAAGGCGGCCATGTCGACCACGTTCAATCTCGATACGTCCACCAGCCGCGCGCACCCCACACCGCAGCCGATGCGCCGCCTCACCGTGCCCGCCATCCGCGATCGCAAGCGTGATGGGGTGACCGCAGAGCCGATCGTGATGCTGACCGCCTATACCGCGCGCCAGGCGCAGTTGCTGGATGCCCATTGCGACCTGCTGCTGGTTGGCGATTCGCTGGGCCAGGTGATCTATGGCCTGCCCTCCAGCGTGCCCGTGACGGTGGAGATGATGGAAAACCACGCCGCTGCCGTAGTCCGCGGATCGTACCATTCGGTGGTGGTGGTAGACCTGCCGTTCGGCAGCTACGAAGGATCGCCCGAACAGGCCTTTGCCACCGCCGCGCGCCTGCTGAAAGCCAGCGGCGCCACCGCGGTGAAGATGGAAGGCGGCGCGGCGATGGCCGAAACGGCTTCCTTCCTGGTCAACCGTGGCATCCCGGTGATGGGCCACGTGGGCCTCACCCCACAAGCGGTCAATGTGCTGGGCGGCTATGGCCCGCGCGGCCGCAGCGAGGCGGAAGCCGCCAAGATCGTTGGTGATGCCCGCGCGCTGGATGCGGCCGGTGTCTTTGCCATCGTGGTCGAAGGCGTGGTGGAGCCGCTGGGCCTGGCGGTGACGCAAGCGGTCAACTGCCCTACCATCGGCATCGGCGCATCGGCCAGTTGTGACGGTCAGGTGTTGGTGACCGAGGACATGCTGGGCATGTTCGAGCGTGTCCCCCGCTTCGTCAAACGCTACGAGAACGTGGCCGAAACCATTGCCCGGGCTGCGGCCAGCTATGCCGATGACGTGCGCGCCCGCACATTTCCCGGCGCTGAGCAGACTTACCAGCCCAAGTAACTCCTTCCCGTATTCTTCCAGTTTCAGGACATACCCGGCATGCAAACCCTGCTGCGATTCTACACTTTCTCGATGATCTTCACCGTGGCCTGCCTGGGCCTTGGTGCGTGGTACGGCATGTCCAGCACCGGCACGGTTGGCGGAATGCTGTCGATGCTGTGGATCATCGTGATCCTGTCGGTGTTGGAAGTCTCGCTCAGCTTCGATAACGCTGTGGTCAACGCCTCGGTGCTGAAGGAAATGGACGAGGTATGGCAGAAGCGCTTCCTTACCTGGGGCATTGCCTTTGCCGTGTTCGGCATGCGCATCGTGTTCCCGCTGGCCATCGTGGCCATCGCTGCCGGAATCGGCCCGATGCAGGCGCTGGACCTGTCGCTTAACGATCCGCAGGAATACGAACGGCTGGTCAATTCCGCCCACATCGGCATTGCCGGCTTCGGCGGCGCGTTCCTGGCCATGGTGGGCATGAAGTTCTTCTTCAACGCCGACAAGGATGTGCACTGGATCGGCATGATCGAGCGCTCACTCACCCGCGTGGCCGCCCTGCCCGCGATCGAGATCGCGCTGCTGCTGCTGGGCATGTGGGGCATTTCCACGCTGCTGCCTGATGCCGATGCCTTGACTTTCCTCGTCTCGGGCATGCTGGGCCTCGTCACCTTCATCGCAGTGGAAGCGGTCAGCCATGCGCTGGAAATGAAGGAAGAAGCCGCGCGGCTGGCCGGTGCGGTGGTGCGCAGCGGCTTTGGCGGGTTCCTCTATCTCAACATCCTTGACGCCAGCTTCAGCTTCGATGGCGTGATCGGCGCGTTTGCCTTGTCCAACAACATGATCGTGATTGCGCTGGGCCTGTCGATCGGCGCCATGTTCGTGCGTTCGATGACGGTGCATCTGGTGAAGCAGGGCACGCTGTCGGAATATCGCTACCTTGAGCACGGTGCCTTCTGGGCCATCGTGGTGCTGGGTGCGATCATGCTGCTGTCGGCCAAGTGGCACATTCCGGAAACGATCACCGGCCTGATCGGCGGCGTGCTGATCGGCCTCAGCTTCTGGTGGTCGGTGCGCCACAAGAAGCGCGAGGATGCGCTCAGCGGTTCGACTGAGGATGCTGGCTGAGTTTGTTCGCCAGCGGCGCTGACAGGACCAGCTGCAACAGGTGGTAGACCAGCACGGGCAGCAGCAGCAGCCCGGCGATCGCCGGCGGAAACAGCACGGTGGCCAGCGGCGCCCCCAGCGCGATGCTCTTCTGCGCCCCGGCGAACAGGAAGCTGATCCGTTCCGGCCGGGCCAGACCCAGCGCGCCGCCCAGCAGCCATGATCCGCCAAAGCCCACGGCCATGAACACGGCTACGGCCGCCAGCAGGGCGGCCCAGGCGCCCGCATCCACCCGGCTCCACAAGCCCTGCTCTACCGCGCCCGAAAACGCGACATAGACGGCGATGGCGATGGACCCGCGATCCATCCAGCTGACCAGCGGCTTGTGATCCTTCACCCAGCCCCCGGCAAAACCTTGCGCCAGTTGCCCCAGCGCGAAGGGCAGCAGCAGGATCAAAGCGATGCGCTCCAGCCCGCCAAGATCAATCCCGGCGCTGGCCGTGCCCGCCGCAAGGGTAAACAGCGGCGCGGTAACGAATACGCCCGCCACGTTGATCACCGCCGCCGCCACGACCGAAGTTGCCACATTGCCGCCCGCAAGGCTGGCATAGGCGGTGGCCGATTGCACGGTTGATGGCAGCAGGCCGAGGAACAGCAGGCCCAGCGCCACTTGCTGCGGCAAGATCGCCATGCCCGCCTGCCATGCCAGCCAGCCCATTGCGCCCATGCCCACAAAGCACCACGCGGCCAACGGCAGCAGGAAGCGCCAGTTGCCGATACCGCGCATCACCTCGTGGCGGGGCAAGCGCAGGCCATTCAGCAAAAACAGCAGGAAGATCGCCGCGTCGGATACGAAGCGGGCAATCGCCCGCCCCTCGCCCGTCACCGGCAGAACGGTCGCCAGCACGATGGCCAGTACCAGCAGGCGCACAAGCGGATCGATATGACTGAGGATGGCCTTTGCGTTCATCGCCCGGACCTGCCCAGCCGTGGCCGCGCTGTCCAGAGGCAGGCAGGTTGGCGTCCCCGGCTATGCGCCCTGCAAGCGCAGCACCAAGGCGGAAAGGCGGCGGTTGGCCGGGGCGATGCCTTGCGCGCCACGGGCATGGTCGAGCGCCTGCTCGCGATTGCCTGCCCGTTCTTCCAGCTCGGCCAGATCGCCTAGCAGGAATGGGTCAGAAGGGCCGGAGCCTATGGCGGCGGCGTGGCGCAGCAGCGCGATGGCTCGCTCCCGATTGCCCGCATCCCGCTCCATCCGGCCCAGCAAGGCGGCGGCCTGCGCCTCGCGCGGGTTGTTGCGCAGGTGCGCGGCCAGCATGCGCCGGGCGGCGGCGGCGTCGCCTTGGGCGGCCAGCACGGCCACCATGCGCTGCGCCAGCGGCCAGTTGCTGCGAATGGTGGCCGCCTGCCGGTACTGCGCCATGGCCCCGGCGCTGTCGCCTCGCAGCAGGGCAATGTCACCCGCCACCATCTGCAAATCCACCGAGCCATCGAACTGGCTGGAGACAGCCGCCACCAGCGCCGCTGCGTCGGCCAGGCGGCCGGTGTTGCCCAGCTCTCGCAACTGCTGCACCGGATCATCGGGATTGCGCGTGCGGCCTGCTTCATCGCGCAGCCAGAGCGCCGGGATTGCGCCGGACGTGGCGCTGTCCATAAGCGCAGCCCGATCAAGCAACGGGGCAGCATCCGCGCGCAGGCCGATCTGTTCATAGGCTCGCGCCAGCAGCACCAGCACATAGGCCGATGCATCTTCACGCTCGGCCAGAGGCTCCAGGATCGGGATCGCCACATTGGCGTCGCCATTGGCAACCAGCGCGCGGGCAAACAGCACTTGTGCCGCTATGCTCAGCGGCTGCAACCGGCTCAATTGCGCGAACCGTTCTACCGCGAGTGCCGGATTGCCCGATCTGTATTCCAGCACGCCCGCAACCAGCAGACCCACCGGCGTTTCGTCGAAAGCGCCATCGGTGCGCCACCACAGTTTGCGCGCCAGGTCATCGTCACCCGCGCGCGCTGCCAGGATCGCTTGCAGGTAATAGGCTTGCGGCTGGTCGGGGTTCTCCTCCACGATGGCGCGCACCACCGCCAGCATCTGCCCATGCTGCCCGGCGTCGCCCAGCGTAGCGGCATAGTGTGCGGCCAGCTGCAAATCGTCGGGCGCAGCGCGCAACGCCTGCCGGAACAGGCCAAGCGCCGCCACCGGCCCCTGCGCATCGGTGGTCAGCTGGGCCATGAATTCCAGCGCTGCGGGATCGTTCGCTTCCAGCGCAATCGCCTGGCGTGCCGCAGCCAGCGCCGCCTGGTGCCCCCCCGCCCGATAGCGCAGGCGACCGATATCGACCCACAGTGCCGCCGTTGGGGTGCCGTTGGTCAGCACCTCGTTCAAGGCGGCATCGGCAGCGACCAGGTCGTTGCTGGCGATCTCCAGTTTGGCGAGCGCCTGATAGCCCCGATCATGCGTGCGGGCATCGAACGCGGCCGGCCCCAGCCATTGGCGGGCATCGGCCAGATCGCCTTGCAGCAGCTCGCCCTCGCCGATCAGCGCGGCCACCGCACTGCGCGGTGCCCCCGCTTCCAGCGCACGTTTGCCGGCCAGTTCCGCCGCCACGCCATCCTGCCGGGCCAGGGCCTCCTCGGCCTCGGCAATCGCATCCTCGCCCGGCGCGGCGATCAGCGGAGAGCCGAGCAGCAGCGCCAGACCGGTGCAACCAGCCAGCAGCCATGGCAAGCGCGGCTCAGGCCGAGAGGTCGTATTGCCTGAGCAGGTCATAAAGGGTCGGTCGGCTGATCCCCAGCAGCCGCGCGGTGCTGGAGATGTTGCCTTCGGTGCGGGCCAGCGCGTGGCGGATAACCTTGCGGTCCGCCGCCTCGCGCGCGCTTTTCAGGTTGAGCACATCGGCCCCGCCATCATCGCGCCGCTCACCCAGGTCAAGGTCAGCGGCGGCCACCAGCTTGCCATCGGCCATGATCGCCGCGCGCTTCACGCGGTTTTCAAGCTCGCGCACATTGCCCGGCCAGGGCCAGCCATCGATGGCCGCCAGCGCATCGGGCGCAAAGCCGGTGACGTGCGGGTTCATCTCGGCAGAAAAGCGCTTCAGGAACGCCTTGGCCAGCAGCACGGCATCGCCTGGCCGCTCGGCCAGACTGGGGATCTTAACCACCACTTCGGCCAGGCGGTAGAACAAGTCCTCGCGGAACGAGCCGGCGGCAATCATCGCCTCCAGGTTCTGGTGCGTGGCGCAAACGATGCGGGTGTCCACATCGATGGCCTTGCGTCCGCCGATCCGCTCGATCGTGCGCTCCTGGATGAAGCGCAGTAACTTGACCTGCAGCGGCAGTGGAATGTCGCCCACTTCATCAAGGAACAGGGTGCCCCCGCTGGCCAGTTCGATCTTGCCCTCGGTGGTTTTGACAGCGCCGGTGAAGGCGCCCTTCTCGTGCCCGAACAGCTCGCTTTCCAGCAGGTTCTCCGGGATCGCCGCGCAGTTGATGGCGATGAAGGAACCACCGCGGCGGCCGCTGGCATCGTGCAGTCCGCGCGCCAGCAATTCCTTGCCGGTGCCGCTGGCGCCCAGCAACATCACCGAGACATTGGTGTTGGCCACCCGCTCGATAGTGCGGGCCACCTTGACCATTTCGGGCGCGCTGGTGATCATCCGGCCCAACACACGGTTATCGTCGCCCGCCCGCTCGGAAAGTGCGCGGTTTTCGGCCTCGATGTGGTGCAGGTTGAACGCGCGGCGCACGATCAGGCCCAGTTGCTCGATATCCACCGGCTTCTGGTAAAAGTCATAGGCCCCGCGCTCGATGGCGGTCAGCGCAGATTCGCGCGCGCCGTGACCCGAAGCCACGATCACCTTGGTATCAGGCTTCAGCGCCATGATCGCATCGAGCACGGCAAAGCCCTCGCTGGTGCCATCCGGATCTGGCGGCAGGCCAAGGTCCAGCGTGACCACGTCCGGCTCCTCGGCGCGCAAGGCGGCGATGGCAGCGTCGCGATCACCTACGATGGTCACGTCAAAATCGTCATAGGCCCACTTCAACTGGGCTTGCAGGCCGGGATCGTCCTCGACGATCAGCAGGCGGGGTTTACTTGTCGCTTTCATGCGACCTCCGATGATTGCTGTGTTGAATGGGTCCGGGCCAGCAAACCGCCGATCGCCGGAACTGGCAGGGTAATCAGGAACCGGGTGCCGATACCTTCGCGCGATTCGACATCGAGCCGCCCGCCCATCGACCGGACCAGTTCGCGCGCCTCGAAAGCGCCGATACCGAAGCCGCCCTGCTTGGAAGAATGGAACGGCTTGAACAGCCGCGTGCGGATGAATTCGGGGCTCATCCCGGCACCGTTGTCGATCACCTCGATATGGGCGCCCGCCGCATCCTCGCGCAGGTCGAGGAATACCAGCGAACCATCGGGGGCGGCTTCGATGGCATTCTGCACCAGATGCACCAGCGCCTGCTCCAGCGCCTCGGGATCGCACCTCGCCACGCATGGTTCGCGTTCCAGCAGCACCAGTTGGTGCTTGCCGGCGAACTGGCCGGCAACCTTGCGCAGGATCTGGTCCAGGGCGACCTCCTGCAAGGCGGCCCCACCTTGTGCGCCATAGCGCGAGAGCCGTGCCAGCAGGTTCTGCAACTTGTCGGTGGAATTGCGCAGCGTCAGGATCATGTCAGCCCGGAACTCGGGCTTGTCGGCATGCTTTTCAGCATTGCGCGCCAGCAGCGAGAGCTGGCTGGCAAGGTTCTTGATGTCGTGCATCACAAAGGCAATGCGGCGGTTGAACTCGTCAAACCGCTGCGCTTCGCCCAGCGCGTCCTGGCTGGTCTGTTCGGCGAGATAGCTGGCCAATTGGCGACCGATCACGCGCAGCAGGTCAAAATCCTCCCAGTCCAGCATCCGCGCCACCGGCGGCCGTGCCAGGATCACCACGCCCACCAGCCGCTCGAAATGCAGCAGCGGCACCATGGCCCATGCGTCAGGGTCTTCCAGCAGCCATTGTGGGCTGGCGGACGCAGGAATGCCCTGCCGGCGGCCGGAGCGAAGGTCATCGAGATCGATAATGAATTGGCTGTCTTCGAAGAAGCGCATCCCGGCCGCATCCATCGCCAGCGCCGGCACATCGATTCCGCGCCAGTTCCACCGTGCATCGATGGTCATGCCGCCGTCGTCGCGCGGGGTGAGCAGCAACCCCGAGGGAC
>JAZKFK010000034.1:0-9263 GCA_040386475.1 Pseudomonadota bacterium
AGCAGGTGGCGCTGGGGCCGCTGGCGGTGGAGGCGGGGATCTTCCCCTTCCTGCTGCTGGTGTCGATCTCCAGCACCGTGGCCCAGCTTTATGGGCGCGACATGGCCAACAGCGTGGTGCGCTTTGGATTCATCCCGCTGACCACGGCAATCCTGCTGACTTGGGCCGTGCTGCAATTGCCGACCGACGAAGGCATGTACGAACCCGCCAAGGAGGCCTTCCCGATCATCCTGAGCCAAAGCTGGCGGCTGATGATCGCCGGGATCATCGCTTACGGCGTGTCGATGTGGCTTAACGTGCAACTGTTTGCCCGGCTGGCCGGAATGGTGGGGCAGGGGGCGCAGTTACGCGGAGCCATCGCCTCGATGCTGAGCCAGGTGGTCGATACGCTGATCTTCATCACCATCGCCTTTTACGGCGTGCGCCCGATTGGTGAACTGATGCTGGGCCAGGCCCTGGCCAAGGTGGTGCTGTCACTGGTGCTGGTGCCGCTGGTCATTACCACGCTGCTGGCCATTGCGCAGCGGATGGAGCGGAACGCGGAACGCCCTTCAGGCAACGTGTGACTTTGCGCACAACGATCTGAATCATAAGTCTTTATCGGCCACCGGCCAACCAGCAAGTGTGACCTTTCGCGGACGGTGTGTTCCGCGTGAAGAGAGGAGCCGGACGATGGGAAAGAGCCGCTTGTCCGCTCCGCATCGCCCACCCGGCAGGGTGTAGGAAAGCGCCCTAGCTGCCGCCCAGCCTGGCCAATCGCGCCGCCACGGCTGGCTGGTCCAGCAAGTCTGCCGTGGCTCCGCTCATCCGCCGCCGCCAGTTGGGATGTTCCACCGTGGTGCCGGGCAGGTTGGGCTGCTCGTCCTGGCCCAGCAAGTCCTCCAGCGGCACGATCGCCAATTCGGCGGGCGAACCGGCGACATGGTCAATAACGGCATCGACCACGGCATCGGGTTGGTAGGGGGCCGGCCGGTCGCTGCGGCCCGTAAGGCTGGCCCACAGCAAACCGCGATCCCACTCGCGAATCCCTTCGGCCTCGGCGCGCGTGACCCCTTCGGGCAAGCGACCCAGCGCCTCGGCCCAATCCAGATCGCGCCCGCGCCACCAGCCGGCCACCGTCTGGGTATCGTGCGTGCCCGACATGGCGACTGACAGCTGCGGATAATCCTTGGCGCCGATAAAGCCACCGTCCGCCGCCCGTTCAAACCACAGCACGCGCATGCCCAGCATGCGGCAGCGGGTGATCGCCTCCACAAAGCCGTGCGGCGCGGTGCCCAGGTCTTCGGCGATCACCACGGCTCCGGCGCGGTGCGCTTCCAGCACGGTCAGCCGCAGCAGGTCTTCGAACGGATAGGTCAGGTACGCGCCATCGGCGGCGGTTCCGCCATGCGGCACCACCCACAGCCGGGCGAGGCCGAAAGCATGGTCGATGCGGATGCCGCCCGCATGCGCCAGGGCCGAACGCAGCAGGGCGATCCACGGGGCATAGCCGTGCGCCTTCAGCCCGCGCGGGGAATAGCCGGTCAGACCCCAGTTCTGCCCGTGCGGACCCAGCGGATCGGGCGGGGCGCCGATGGTCAGGCCGTGCAGCATGGCCTCGCGCATGGCCCAGGCATCGCTGCCGCCGGGACGCACGCCCACCGCCAGGTCGGCGATCAGGCCCACTGCCATGCCGGCCGCGCGGGCATTTTCCTGCACTTTGGCCAGGCTGGTGCGGGCGAGCCACTGGGTGAAGCGGTGAAACGCCACTTCTTCGGGATGCTCTCGGGCAAACTCGGCGGCGGCGGCGCCATGCGGATCGTGGAAATCGGCGGGCCACTGGTTCCAGCCGTCCAGCCCCTGGGGGCGGAAATGAGTATCCAGCGCATCGAACAGCGCGTGGTGCGACAAGGCCTCGCCCTGCGCGGCACATTCCTGCGCGATGGCGGCGCGCAAGGCCGGATCGAGGCTGGCGAACAGCCGCCGCAAGTCGGCCAGGCGGTGGGGCAAGGCCTCGCCCCATTCGATCAGGTCACCGCCCGGATGGTGCGGCATATCTGCCAGACCGGCCAGCACCGGATCGCCCAGTGCGCCATTGAGGAACAGGCGGCTGGACGGCGAATATGGGCTGAAGTCGGAGCCGGTGCCGGGAAAGATTGCGTGGACCGGGCTGATCGCCACGGCATCGGCGCCGCGCGCGGCAAAGGCCTGCACTGCATCATTCAGTTCGGCGAAGGTGCCGTAAGCACCAGCCTGTGCTCCCCGCAGCGCCGGGATCTGCACTGATGGCCCCCACATCCGCGCCCCGGTACGCATGGCACCAAGGTCTGCCGGCGTAGGACAGGCGAGCGGAGCCACGGCAAGCGAGAAGGTGACGGATGGGCGACCGTCGCTGCCGCTGGCGTGCAGCACATAATAGCCGGGCTGATCCACCGCAGGCAGCAGGCCATCGGCGATTTCAAGGAGCACGGTTGACCCGTCTTCCGCCGTCAGTTCCACCGGCCCGTCGGCAATCGGCATGCTTGTGGCCAGCCCGGTCCCGGTCACCACCATGCGCGGCAGGGCGGCATGTTCGGCGGCGATCTGATCGAGGCTCGCGGCAATCTGGGCGGGGGTGGCGCAGGCATAGCCCATGGCGGCCAGCACGGCTGCCAGGCGCGCGTCTTCCACCACGGTTTCGTGCCCGTCCACGTCGCGCCACTGGCGCACCACGCCTGCCGCGTCAGCGAGGTCATGCAATCCGGGATTGGGCAACTGATCGATGCGGGCCTCCCCTGATTGGCGTGGATTAATGCGGTCTGGATGCTGAAACACAACAAAACTCTTGTGCCGCCAAATTGTGCATTGCAGCAAGTGGTTTCATCGGCCTAGGCTCTGCCTGGGAGAATGGCCTGAACACATCCCCGGTTCCCAGCCGGGCGCGACTGGAGTGACTGCAGCATGCCGATCCCGCTTGATCCCAAGACCCGCCAGATTGACGAGCTGATCGTCGACATCCTGCGCCACCGCGTGGGCAAGGACGAGCGCGCCGCCAAGCCGCATGACTGGTTCACCGCCACGGTGCTGGCCCTGCGCGATGCGGTGATCGACCGGTGGATGGAAAGCACGCGGCGCACTTATGATCAGCGCGGCAAGCGGGTGTATTACCTCAGCCTGGAATTCCTGATTGGCCGGCTGCTGCGCGATGCGCTGTCGAACATGGGGCTGACGCGCGAGATGGAAGCGGCGCTGCGCAGCCACGGGTTTGACCTGGCCGAACTGGAGAAGCTGGAGCCCGATGCGGCGCTGGGCAATGGCGGCCTGGGGCGGCTGGCGGCGTGCTTCATGGAAAGCCTCGCCAGCCTGGATATCCCCGCTTACGGCTATGGTATCCGCTATGTGAACGGCATGTTCCGCCAGGCCATCGACGATGGCTGGCAGCGTGAATTGCCCGAGACCTGGCTGGCCCACGGCAATCCCTGGGAGTTCGAGCGGCGCGAGAGTTCGTACCTGATCGGCTTCGGCGGCGAAGTGCAGCCGGTGGGTGACCGGGTGGAATGGAACCCGGCCGAACGGGTAGAGGCAACCGCCGTGGATACCCCGGTGGTCGGCTGGCGCGGCAAGCGGGTGAACACCCTGCGGCTGTGGACTGCCGTGGCGCTTGATCCGATCCGGCTGGATGCCTTTAACGCGGGCGATTACCAGACCGCCCTGGCCGAGGAAGTGCGCGCCGATACGCTGGTGCGCGTGCTCTATCCGGCTGATTCCAGCCCCGCCGGGCAGGAACTGAGACTGCGGCAGGAGTACTTCTTCACCTCCGCCTCCATCCAGGACATCGTGCGCCGCCACGTGCAGTATGAAGGCGATGTGCGGACCTTGCCCGATCACGCCGCCATCCAGATGAACGATACCCACCCCGCCGTCGCCGTGGCCGAACTGATGCGGCTGCTGGTGGACGTGCACGGGCTGGAGTTTGACGAGGCGCTGGATATTACCCGCCGCACGCTGGGCTATACCAACCACACGCTGCTGCCCGAAGCGCTGGAGAGCTGGCCGCTGCCGTTGTTCGAGCGGCTGCTGCCGCGCCACATGCAGATCGTCTATGCCATCAACAGCCGCGTGCTGCGCGAAGCGCACAAGGCCGGGCTGGACCACAATTCCATCGCCGCAATCAGCCTGATCGACGAGAACGGCGACCGGCGCGTGCGCATGGCCAACCTGGCCTTCACCGGCTCGCACAGCGTCAACGGCGTGGCGGCGTTGCATACCGAACTGATGAAGCAGACGGTATTTGCCGATCTGCACAAGCTGTACCCTGACCGGATCAACAACAAGACCAACGGCGTCACCCCGCGCCGCTGGCTGCAGCAGTGCAACCCCGGTCTGGTGAGCACGCTGAAGGACGCTATCGGCGATGCCTTCCTGGATGATGCGGAAAAGCTGTCCGACCTCAACGCGCTGGCCGACGATGCCATGCTGGGAGAACGGATCGCCGAGGTGAAGCGGGCCAACAAGGTGGCGCTGGCGGCGCACCTGAAGGACCTGACCGGCATTCGCGTCAATCCCGATGCGCTGTTCGATGTGCAGATCAAGCGCATCCACGAATACAAACGCCAGCTGCTCAACCTGATCGAGACGGTGGCCTTGTACGACCAGATCCGCAGTCATCCGGAAAAGGACTGGGTGCCGCGCGTGAAGATCTTCGGTGGCAAGGCGGCCAGCAGCTATCACAACGCCAAGCTGATCATCAAACTGGCCAATGACATTGCCCGGCGGGTTAATTCCGATCCCTCGGTTGGCGGGCTGCTGAAAGTGGTCTTCGTGCCCAACTACAACGTCAGCATGGCCGAACGGATCATCCCGGCGGCCGACCTGTCCGAACAGATCTCCACCGCCGGGCTGGAGGCATCGGGCACCGGCAACATGAAGTTTGCCCTCAACGGCGCGCTGACCATCGGCACGCTGGACGGCGCCAATATCGAGATCAAGGACCACGTGGGTGACGAGAACATCGTGATCTTCGGCCTGACCGCAGACGAAGTGGCCGCCACCCGCGCGGCAGGCTACAACCCGCGCGAAATCATCGAAGGCAGCCGCGAACTGCACCAGGCGATCGAGGCGATTTCCTCGGGCGTATTCTCGCCCGACGATCCGCAGCGCTACGCCGGGCTGATGGGCGGGCTGTACGATAGTGACTGGTTCATGGTGGCGGCTGATTTCGATGGTTATGCCGCCGCGCAGCGCGAGGTTGACCGGCGCTGGCAGAATCCGGCAGGATGGCGCGCGTCGGCCATCAGGAACATAGCCAACGTTGGCTGGTTCTCATCCGATCGCACAATCGGCGAGTATGCGCGCGACATCTGGGGAGTTTTGTGACGCCTGAAGCAGCTTCCATCAATGCGCTTCTGTCCGGAACCCATGGTGATCCGTTCTCCCTGCTGGGCCTGCATGAAGGCCCGGCGGGAACCCATGCCCGCGCGATCCTGCCCGGAGCGGTAGAGGCCAGCGCCTTTTCGCTGGCGGGTGCCAACCTTGGCAAGCTGGCCCGCACCGATGATCGCGGCCTGTTTGAAGGCAAGGTGCGCGGCAAGCCAAAGCCGGTGAAATACCGTTGCCGCGCGGGCAAGCACGAATGGTGGGTGACCGATCCCTACAGCTTCGGCCCGGTGCTTGGGCCGCTGGACGACCTGCTGTTTGCCGAAGGCACGCATTACCGCCTGTTCGACAAGTTTGGCGCGCACCTGATCGACCATCAGGGCGTGGCCGGGTGTCACTTCGCGGTGTGGGCGCCCAATGCGCGCATGGTCAGCGTGGTGGGCGAATTCAACGGCTGGAACCCGGCCAGCCACGTAATGCGCCACCGGCGTGACATTGGCGTGTGGGAGATTTTCCTGCCCGATGTTGGCGCCGGAGTAGCCTACAAATATCACATCGTCGGCGCCGATGGTGTGGCCCAGCCGCTGAAGGCCGATCCGTTCGCCTTTGCGGCCGAACTGCGACCGTCCACCGCCTCGCTTACCGCGCGACCGGCCAAGCCCGACTGGGGTGATGCGGACCATCGCGCGCACTGGGCCGCGGTTGATCCGCGCCGCCAGCCGATTTCCATCTATGAAGTCCACCCCGGATCGTGGCAGCGTGACGACAACGGCTGGTTCCTGACCTGGGATGAAATGGCCGCGCGGCTGATCCCCTATGCCGCGGACATGGGCTTCACGCACATCGAATTCATGCCGGTTTCTGAGCATCCGTATGACCCCAGCTGGGGCTACCAGACCACTGGCCTCTATGCGCCAAGCTCCCGCTTCGGCGGGCCGGACGGGTTCGCCCGCTTTGTCGATGGTGCGCACCGGGCGGGCATTTCGGTGCTGATCGACTGGGTGCCGGCGCACTTCCCGGTCGATGACCACGGCCTGGCCAGGTTTGATGGCACGGCCCTGTACGAACACGAAGACCCGCGCCTTGGCTTCCACCCTGACTGGAACACCGCGATCTACAACTTCGGGCGCCGCGAAGTGGCCGCCTTCCTGATCAACAACGCGCTGTTCTGGGCCGAGCATTATCACGTCGATGGCCTGCGCGTGGATGCCGTAGCATCGATGCTGTACCGCGATTACAGCCGCGAGGCGGGCGAATGGCTGCCCAACGATGAAGGCGGGCGCGAGAACTGGGAAGCGGCCGAATTCCTGCGGGCAATGAACCGCGCGGTCTATGGCAGCCACGCGGGCTTTTTGACCATGGCGGAGGAATCCACCTCGTGGCCCGGCGTTACCACGCCCGCGTTCGATGATGGCCCGCGCAGCAACCTGGGGTTCGGCTTCAAGTGGAACATGGGCTTCATGGCCGATACCCTGAAGTACATGGCGCGCGACCCGGTGCACCGGCAGTTCCACCATGACGATATCACCTTCGGGCTCATGTATGCCTTCAGCGAAAACTTCGTCCTTCCGCTGAGCCATGACGAGGTGGTGCACGGCAAGGGTAGCCTGCTGGCCAAGATGAGCGGTGATGACTGGCAGCAGTTCGCCACCCTGCGCGCCTATTACGGCTTCATGTGGGGCTATCCGGGCAAGAAGCTGCTGTTCATGGGGCAGGAATTTGCCCAGCGGCGTGAATGGTCGGAAGACCGCGGGCTTGACTGGTGGCTGACGCTGGCTCCGGCCCATGCGGGCGTGCAATCACTGGTGCGTGACCTGAACCGGCTCTATCGTGAAAAGCCTGCGCTGCACGCGCGCGATTGCGAGGGCGAGGGCTTCGAATGGCTGGTGGTGGACGATGCGGCAAATTCGGTCTTCGCCTGGCTGCGCAAGGCGCCGGGCGAGCGGCCCATTGCGGTGATCGCCAACATGACGCCCAACGTGCACCACGGCTATTGGCTGCGCCTGCCGCACGAGGGCGAGTGGCGCGAAGTGCTCAATTCTGATGCGCAAATTTATGGCGGCAGCGGGCAGGGCAACATGGGATCGGTTCACGTGGCTCACGGCGGGGCGCATGTGGTGCTGCCGCCGCTGGGCACGATAATGCTGGAATATACCGGCGATCAGAAAACTGGTGGGGAAGGATGACGGGGACATGCCGCTGAGGGATAGCTATTCGCAACCGCTGGCACGCGATGCCATGGCTTATGTGCTGGCCGGCGGACGTGGCAGCAGGCTGGAGGAACTGACCGACAACCGGTCCAAACCGGCGGTCTATTTCGGCGGCGTATCGCGGATTATCGATTTTGCGCTGTCCAACGCCATCAATTCGGGCATCCGCCGCATTGGCGTGGCCACGCAATACAAGGCGCACAGCCTTATCCGCCACATGCAGCGCGCGTGGAACTTCATGCGGCCCGAGCGGAACGAGAGCTTCGATATCCTGCCCGCCAGCCAGCGCGTTTCCGAAAGCCAGTGGTATCTGGGCACGGCGGACGCGGTGTACCAGAACATCGACATTATCGCGAGCCACGCCCCCAAGTACATGGTGATTCTGGCGGGCGACCACGTGTACAAGATGGATTACGAGCTGATGCTGCGCCAGCACGTGTCCAGCGGGGCCGATGTCACCGTGGGCTGCCTGGTGGTGCCGCGCGCGGAAGCCAGCGGCTTTGGCGTGATGCATGTGGACGAGAAGGACGGCATCACCGCCTTCGTGGAAAAGCCCAAGGATCCGCCGGGCATTCCCGGTGATCCGGACAAGGCCCTGTGTTCGATGGGCATCTATGTGTTCGACACGGAGTTCCTGTTCGACCAGTTGCGGCGCGATGCGGCGGACCCCAATTCCAGCCGCGATTTCGGCGGCGACATCATTCCGTACATCGTCAAGCACGGCAAGGCGCAGGCCCACCGCTTTACGCAAAGCTGCGTGCGCGCGGCGGAGGAGATCGAGGAATACTGGCGCGATGTTGGCACGCTGGATGCCTATTTCGAGGCCAACCTGGACCTGACCGACGTGGTCCCCAAGCTGAACCTGTATGATCGCGAGTGGCCAATCTGGACCGACCAGATCGTGGCCGCCCCGGCCAAGTTCGTGCACGATGAGGATGGGCGGCGTGGCCATGCGATTTCCAGCCTGATCAGCCAGGATTGCATCGTTTCGGGCGCGCTGGCCAAGAGCAGCCTGCTGTTTACCGGCGTCAAGATGGGCAGCTTCAGCCGCGTGGAGCGCGGGGTGATCCTGCCTTATTGCAACATCGGGCGCGGCGCGCGGCTGACCAACGTGATTCTGGATTCCGGCGTGCGCATTCCGGAAGGACTGGTGGTGGGCGAAGATCCCGAACTCGATGCCAGCCGTTTCCGGCGCAGTGAGAAGGGCGTGTGCCTGATCACCAAGGCGATGATCGAACGGCTGGGGTAGGTTCGCGCGATGCCATTGGAAGTCCTGTCTGTCGCATCCGAGGCAGTCCCGCTGGTCAAGACCGGCGGGCTGGCCGATGTGGTGGGCGCCTTGCCCGCCGCGCTGGCGGGAGAGGGTGTGCGCGTGACCACGCTGCTGCCCGGCTACAGCCAGGTTCTGGCCAGCCTGCCCAAGGGCAAGCGCGCCATCGCCAGGTGGGACAGCCTGCTGGGCACTCCTGCCCGCCTGCTGGCTGGTGACCTGGATGGCCACCCGCTGCTGGTGCTGGATGCGCCCGCGTTGTTCGTCCGTGATGGCGGGATTTACGGCAATGCTGCAGGCATCGACTGGCCGGACAACTGGCGCCGCTTCGCCACGCTTAGCCGCGCGGCGGCGGACATTGCGGGCGGCATGGTCAAGAAGCTGCGGTTCGGTTTGGTCCACGCGCATGACTGGCAGGCGGGCATGGTGCCCGCGTACCTGCGCTTCTC
>JAZKFK010000035.1:0-3489 GCA_040386475.1 Pseudomonadota bacterium
CTGCTGGCAATTCCTGTGGCATCGCGCGCGCGGCTGCGCTATCGGCGCGGGCCTTGGGAGGGGATGCCGTTTACACTCGCAAAGAGGACATCTGCATCCATGCGTATTGAATTCATTCCGGTGGGCGACAATCCGCCTGAAAACCTGAACGTGATCATCGAAGTGCCGACCGGCGGCGAGCCGGTGAAGTACGAGTTCGACAAGCTGTCGGGCGCGCTGTTCGTTGACCGCATCCTGCACACGCCGATGCGCTATCCGGCCAACTACGGCTTTGTGCCGCACACCCTGTCGCCCGATGGCGATCCGCTGGATGCGCTGGTGATCGCGCGCAGCCCGTTCATGGCCGGCTGCGTGGTGCGTGCGCGCCCCATCGGCGTGCTGAACCTGGAAGACGAGCATGGCGGCGACGAGAAGCTGATCTGCGTGCCGGTGGATTCGACCTTTCCGTATTACTCGGATGTCGGCGAGACCAAGGACCTGCCCTCGATCATCTTCCAGCAGATCGAGCACTTCTTCACCCACTACAAGGACCTGGAGCCTGAAAAGTGGGTCCGCGTGGGCGCCTGGGGCGATGCCGCCGAAGCGCGCCGCGTGACCGTGGAAGCCATTGAACGCTATAACGAAGACAAGGCGGCCAAGGCCGCTGCGGCTGAATGACAGAACGGCTCCGCGCCCTCCCAAGCGCGGAGCCGTTCCTCCCCAAGTCCCCTCCGGACCTCAGTAACTAAACAGTTCAGAACTGCAGCGTCTCCACCAGCTTGAAAAAGCCGGTCATCAGCAGCGGCAGCCCCAGTGCCGCCACCCAGATCAGCGCCCGGTCGCGCGCAAAGGCACCGGCCAGCGCCGGATCGGTAGCAGCAGCATCGGATAATTCGGTCCAGCGCGATTCCAGCAGGCGCCAGCCAGGAATGACGGCCGCAACCAGCAGCACCAGTGCAAAATAGGGCAATACCGAGGCACTTCCGCCGTGCTTCAGCATGATCGCATTGAAGACAATCTGGATGGCGGTGTAGACCAGCAGCGACCAGGCCACGTGATTGCTCATCCGCTTGCGCCAATCCAGCGCGTGGGCCGCGGTATGATGGTCGGCAATACGATTGAGGGCCTTATCCATGGCACTCGCTCCCCCTTGGTGTGATGGCCTTTGCGGCTCTGTTACAGGTTATTACACTTTGCGATTGTCCCTGCAAGCGCGCTAACCATGCGGCCGATCACTTGCCCCGTGCAGACACGATGTGGCTGCGCGGCAATGCGAGCCGTCTGCCATGCATGAATCCTGCCAATTGGGCTTCAAAGCCGCGCCAGAGGTGCTAGAGACTAGGGCCATGACCAGTCTTGCCCCCGCCTCTGCCGTCACTGGCGCCAAGCCCGATGCCAGCCCCACCCTGCCGCCCGCCGGCGGGCTGGAAGTGATCTCGATCGCCAAGAGCTATGACAAGCGCGCTGTGCTCAGCGATATCTCGCTGACCGTGGCCAAGGGCGAAGTGCTGGGCCTGCTGGGCCCCAACGGCGCGGGCAAGACCACCTGCTTCTATTCGATCATGGGCCTCGTCCGCCCCGATTCAGGCCGCATCCTGATGGACGGCGTGGATGTCACCCGCCTGCCGATGTACCGCCGCGCGATCCTGGGCCTTGGCTACCTGCCGCAGGAAACCAGCATTTTCCGCGGCATGACGGTGGAGCAGAACATCAACTGCGTGCTGGAAATGGTCGAGCCGGACAAGCACGTGCGCGCCGCCGAGCTGGAGCGGTTGCTGGAAGAATTCCACATCACCCGCCTGCGTGACAGCCCGGCCATGGCGCTTTCTGGCGGTGAGCGCCGCCGCTGCGAGATTGCCCGCGCGCTGGCCGCCAAGCCAAGCATCATGCTGCTGGACGAGCCGTTCGCCGGCATTGATCCGCTGTCCATCAGCGACATCCGCGACCTGGTGAAAGACCTGAAGGCGCGCGGCATTGGCGTGCTGATCACCGATCACAACGTGCGTGAGACGCTCGATATCGTCGATCGCGCCTGCATCATCTACGGCGGGCAAGTGCTGTTCGCCGGTTCGCCCGAAGACCTGGTGGCCGACGAAACGGTGCGCCGCCTGTACCTTGGCGAAAGCTTCACGCTGTAACCATGCCGGCGGGGGGAGCCTGACCGATGGCCCTGGGACCGAGGCTGGACCTGCGGCAGAGCCAGTCGCTGGTGATGACGCCGCAGTTGCAGCAGGCGATCAAGCTGCTGGCGCTGTCGAACCTGGAAATCGAGACCTTCATCGGCGAGGCGCTGGAAAGCAATCCGCTGCTGGATGCTGGCGAACTGACCCAGGACGTGGCCGACGCCGCGATCGAGCTGCCGGCCGAGGCCACCACCGCCGACCAGTTGATGCTGGCTGGCGCGGGCGAGGCCGATGCCCCGCTCGACATCGCCCCTGAAACGCTCGACCGTGATCGCGATACCGGTGACTGGTCCGCCCCGCAGGGCGCGGGCGGCGGCGGCGAGGAAGGCCCGGGAATCGACGAGCATGGCGGCGATACGCCTGACCTCGCCACGCACCTCGAAGCGCAGATCGGCCCTCAAATTGGTATGGGCGCGCACGATGCGCGCACCGCCTTCATCGCCCGCCACATCGTCGGCCTGCTTGACGATGCGGGCTACCTGCCGGTGCACTTGCGCGAAGTTTCGCAGGACCTGGGCGTTTCGACGGCGGAGGCGGAAGCCGCGCTGGACTTCGTCCAGACGCTGGATCCCACCGGCGTAGGCGCGCGGACACTGGGCGAGTGCCTGGCGCTGCAGGCCAAGGAAGCGGACCGCTACGATCCGTGCATGCAGGTGCTGATCGCCAACCTCGACCTGCTGGCCAAGGGCAGCTTCGCGCAATTGAAGCGCATCTGTGATGTCGATGACGAGGACTTTGCCGACATGCTCAACGAGCTGCGCGACTACGATCCCAAACCGGGCCTCAAGTTCGCGGTGAGCGAGCGGGTGGCCGTGGTGCCGGACCTGCTGATCACCGCTGGCCGCGACAGTGATGGGAGTGGGGGCGGCTGGGATATCCAGATCAACCAGGCGACCTTGCCGCGGCTGGTGGTCAACCGTGAATACTACGTGGAACTGCGCGGCGGGTGCGCCGACAAGGCGAGCAAGGCGTGGCTGTCCGAGAAGCTGGCCGATGCCAACTGGCTGATCAAGGCGCTGGACCAGCGGCAGAAGACGATCCTGAAAGTCGCCGCCGAGATCGTGAAGCAGCAAGACGGGTTCTTCCGCAAGGGCGTGTCCGAGTTGCGCCCGCTGACACTCAACCGCGTGGCCGAGGCGATCGAGATGCACGAAAGCACGGTCAGCCGGGTCACCAGCAACAAGTACCTGCATTGCGATCGCGGCACATTCGAACTGAAGTATTTCTTCACCAGCGGGGTCGGTGGCGGCACCGATGGCGAAGGCGCCAGCGCCGAGACGGTGAAGGCGCGGATCAAGGCGCTGATCGACGCCGAAAAGGTAACGGA
>JAZKFK010000036.1:0-4088 GCA_040386475.1 Pseudomonadota bacterium
GCTGAACGTAGCAGTCTTGCCCGGTTCAGTTGGATGACAAGATCCGTTAGCCTTTTGGCTGTTCCACCACCCGGACATGCAGCTCGCGCAGCTGCTTGTTCTCGGCAGGAGACGGCGCGCCCATCAGCAGGTCTTCGGCCTTCTGGTTCATCGGGAACAGAGTGATCTCGCGCAGGTTCTGCGCGCCGCACAGCAGCATCACCACGCGGTCCACGCCCGCCGCCATGCCGCCGTGGGGCGGAGCGCCGTACTGGAACGCGCGGTAGAGGCCGCCAAAGCGTTCCTCCACGTCAGCCTGCGTCAGCCCGGTGATCTCGAACGCCTTGACCATCGTTTCCGGGTGCTCGTTGCGGATCGATCCGCTGGCGATTTCAAAGCCGTTGCACACCAGGTCATACTGGTAGGCGTTGATGGTCAGCGGGTCCTGGTTGGTCAGCGCGTCCATCCCGCCCTGCGGCATCGAGAACGGGTTGTGGCTGAACTCCACCTTCTTGTTGTCCTCATCCCATTCGTAGAACGGGAAATCGACGATCCAGCACAGCTCGAACCGGTCCTTGTCGATCAGGTCCAGTTGCTCGGCAGTGCGGGTGCGGGCATAGCCGGCCAGCTTGGCGGCCTGCTCTTCCTTGCCGGCGGCGAAGAACACCCCGTCGTTGGCGCCAAGGCCCAGCTCGGCGATCAGCGCGGCGGTGCGCTCCTCGCCGTGGTTCTTGGCGATCGGGCCGCCGGGCACCCCGTCCTTGATGTTGATATAGCCCAGGCCCGAATAGCCCTCGGTCCGCGCCCAGTTGTTCATGTCATCGAAGAACTTGCGGCTGCCCGCGCCCGCGCCAGGGGCGGGAATGGCGCGGATCGTGCCGCCGCCCGCCACGATCCCGGCAAAAATGCCGAAGCCGCTGTCCACGAAGTGGCTGGTCACGTCCTTGATGATGATCGGGTTGCGCAAGTCAGGCTTGTCGCTGCCATAGTCCAGGATTGACTGGGCATGGGGAATGCGGCGGAACTGGCCCGCAGGCGTCACCGGCTTGCCATCGGCGAAGCTTTCGAACACGCCCGCCATCACCGGCTCCATCGTGTCCCACACCTCTTCCTGCGTGACGAAGCTCATCTCCAGGTCAAGCTGGTAGAACTCGCCCGGCAGCCGGTCGGCGCGCGGGTCTTCGTCGCGGAAGCACGGGGCGATCTGGAAGTAGCGATCGAAGCCCGCCACCATCAGCAACTGCTTGTACTGCTGCGGCGCCTGCGGAAGGGCGTAGAACTTGCCCGGATGGATGCGGCTGGGCACCAGGAAATCGCGCGCGCCCTCGGGGCTGCTGGCAGTGAGGATGGGGGTGGAATACTCGGTGAACCCGGCGCCTTCCATGCGGCGGCGCATGTCGGAAATGATCTTCGTGCGCTTGACGATGTTGGCGTGCAGCGTCTCGCGCCGCAGGTCCAGGAAACGGTAACGAAGGCGGATATCTTCGGGGTATTCCTGCTCGCCCGCCACCGGCAGCGGCAGTTCCTCGGCGCGGCTGAGTACGGTCACGCCGCGCGCGAACACCTCGATCGCGCCGGTCGGCAGGTTGGGATTGACCGTCGCATCGTTGCGCGCCTTCACCACGCCATCGATGGTGACCACACTTTCCAGCCGCAGGCCTTCCAGCACGGGCAGCGCGGCGCTGTCGCTGTCGGCCACGATCTGGGTGATGCCGTAATGATCGCGCAGGTCGATGAACAGCACCCCGCCGTGGTCGCGCTTGCGGTGGATCCAGCCCGACAGGCGGACGGTGTCGCCCACGTTATCCTTCGAAAGGGCGGCGCAAGTGTGGGTGCGATAGGCGTGCATGGTGGTCATCGGTGTGGTTTCGTTCTGGCAAGAATGGCTGGAGGGCAGTGGCCCGTTCAAGCGGCGCGCTCTAGCGGTTCGGCATGGCTTCGTCACCCCCGTTTGCGCGGCACAGCCGCCACACCCCACAGTCAATCGTTGAAAACGGGCCACAGGGCGTTGGCGTTGCGCGCGCGTTTCGCTAGAGGCCGCCGCAAGTCCGCGCCAATGGCCGCACGCGGACCGGGAGGGGTTATTGCGGCCGCCGGACGGTGAACCGTCCACCAGCAAAACGAAGATGCCATGCACATACATCCCCTGATTACCAAGACCGCTGACCTTGCCGCCCTGTGCGATCGCCTGGCCCAAGGTGACTTCATGTGTGTCGACACTGAATTCATGCGCGAAAACACCTTCTACCCGCTGCTGTGCCTGATCCAGATCGGCAACGAGGAGGAAGCTGCGGCGATTGATCCGCTGGCCGATGGGCTGGACCTGAAGCCGCTGCTGGACCTGATGTGCGAGAACGAGGACGTGCTGAAGGTCTTCCACGCCGGCGGGCAGGACGTGGAGATCATCTACAATCTCACCGGCAAGACCCCGCACCCGATTTTCGATACCCAGATCGCCATGATGGCCATCAGCCAGAGCGAACAGATCGGCTATGCCAACCTGGTGGAAAGCTGGCTGGGCAAGACCATCGACAAGGGCGCCCGCTTCACTGACTGGAGCCGCCGCCCGCTGACCGAACGGCAGATCGAATATGCCATCGGCGACGTGACCGACCTGGCCAAAATCTTTCCCCGCATCCTCAAGAAGCTGATCAAGACCGGCCGCGGCGTGTGGCTGGATGCCGAGATGGAGAAGCTGGCCGATCCCGCCAACTACGCCAACGACATCGATACCGCCTGGCACCGCATCCGCGCGCCGGGCCGCAATCCCGCCGTGCTGGGCCGGATGAAGGCGCTGGCCGGCTGGCGCGAAAGCGAAGCGCAGGACAAGGACATTCCGCGCGGCCGCATCATCCGGGATGAGACACTGGCCGATATCGCCAGCCACCCGCCCAAGACCCAAGCCGACCTCGCCAAGGTGCGCGGCCTGTCGCAGGCGTGGCGCGAAAACGACATTGGCCGCCGCCTGATGAAGGTGCTGGCCAAGGCCGAACCGCTGCCGGACGACGAGATGCCCGACAAGCCCAAGCGCGGTGCGCCACTGGGCAAGGAAGGCGCGCTGGTGGCCGACCTGCTCAAGCTGCTGCTGAAGATCCGCAGCCGCGAGCTGGACGTGGCCTCGCGCCTGCTCGCCCGCTCGGAAGAGCTGGAGGAACTGGCCGCCGGATCGCGCGACATGCCCATGCTGCTGGGCTGGCGCTATGAGACGTTCGGCAAGGATGCGCTGGAACTGGTGGAAGGTCGCCTGGCCTTTGCGGTTGAGCGCGGGCGCCTGAAGATGACGCGGCTGGAACACGTTGAGGCGGTCGAAGTCGGTGAACCTGTCGCTGAACCGGTCGCTGACGACTGACAGCATTGCTCAGGCCTGACTTTGGTCGGGCTTGGCGGGGCCGGTGCGCCATGCGATAGCCCCTTCGCATGAGCACCTACCTGCCGACCATCAAGCAACTGCAATACCTCGTGGCACTGCACGAAAGCGGCCACTTTGGCCGCGCGGCGGAAGCCAGCTTCGTATCGCAATCCACCTTGTCTGCCGGCATACGCGAACTGGAATCGCTGCTGGGGGTGACGCTGGTAGAGCGCAGCCGCCGCGTGGTCCGCTTCACCCCGCTGGGCAACCAGGTGGTGGCCAAGGCGCACCGCCTGCTGCGCGAGGCGGAGGAGCTGGCCGATCTGGTGCAGGCGGCCGGACAGCCGCTGGTCGGCGAGCTGCGCATGAGCGTGATCCCCACCATCGCGCCGTTCTTCCTGCCCCGCATCCTGCCGCGCCTGCGCCGCGAGCGGCCGCAACTGAAGCTGTTCCTGCGCGAGGAAACCAGCGATCACGCGGTCGAATCGCTCCACCACGGCCGCGCCGATTGCGTGCTGCTGGCCCTGCCCTTTGCCACCGGCGATGTGGAGAAGGCGACGATTGCGCGGGATCGCCTGTTCGTGGCCTTCCCCAAGGATGACCCGCGCGATCCCCCGGCGGAAATCCTTCCCGGCATGATCGACGAAGGCCGCCTGCTGCTGCTGGAGGATGGCCACTGCTTGAAGGAACACGCGCTGGCCGCCTGCAACCGCCCCGAAATGCGCGGGCAAGCCACGATGATCGGCACCAGCCTGCACAC
>JAZKFK010000037.1:0-6535 GCA_040386475.1 Pseudomonadota bacterium
GCGCGGATCGACCGGGCTGACCGGATCCCCGAATATATCGCCCGCGCCTTTGCCACCGCCATGTCGGGCCGCCCCGGCCCGGTGGTCCTGGCCCTGCCCGAGGACATGCTGCACGAGGATGGCATCGAGGCGCTGGTCCGGCCGATGGTTCACCGCCCCGCGCAACCGCCCTGCCCCGATGCGCTGAGCGCAATGATGGCGCTGATCGGTGATGCCGCCGCCCCGGTGGCGATCATCGGCGGCGCTGGCTGGCATGACAAGGCACGCACCTATTTCACCCAGTTTGCCGAGCGGCTGGGCATTCCCGTGGCCACCGCGTTCCGGCGGCAGGATGCGATCCCGCCCGCCAGCCCGGTCTATGCCGGCAATCTCGGCTATGGCCCCAATCCGCTGCTGGCAGAGCGGGTGCGCACCGCGGACCTGCTGCTGGTGGTCGGCGCGCGGCTGGGCGAGGCGACGACCGATGGCTATACGCTGATCACCCCCGATCACCTCGGCCAGGTGCTGATCCACGTCCATCCCGATGCCGATGAGTTGAACAGCGTCTATCGCGCCGATCTGGCCATCTGCGCCGACCCGGACGAATTTGCCGAAAGCGCCACGCTGTGGGACGATCACTCGGTGATTTCATTCGATGCCGGGGCGCAGGCCCATGCCGAATGGCAAGCCTGGTCCACTCCGGGAGAAGCAGACTTCCGCCTCGACCTGCATCGCTGCATGGCCAGGGTGCGTGAAGCGGTCCCCGCCGATGCGATCATCTGCAACGGCGCGGGCAACTTTGCCGGCTGGTGGCATCGCTTCTGGCATTATCACGGCTCGCCCAGCCAGCTGGCGCCAACTTGCGGGGCGATGGGCTATGGCATTCCCGCAGCCGTGGCCGCGTCCTTGCGCTATCCCGAACGCTGCGTAATCGCGCCTGCGGGCGACGGCGATTTCATGATGAACGCGCAGGAACTGGCCACCGCCGTGCAATATGGCGCCAACCTGCTGGTGATCCTGTTCGATAACGCGGCCTACGGCACGATCCGCATGCATCAGGAGCGCGAGTATCCCGCCCGCGTCGCCTCGACTGACCTGCTCAACCCCGATTTCGCCGCCATGGTGCAGGCGTTCGGCGGCTGGGGCGTGCGCGCGGAAACCACCGCCGCCTTTGCCACCGCGCTGGATCAAGCCCTGTCCCGTCCCGGCGTAAAGCTGATCCATTGCATTACCGATATCGAGCAGCTGAGCGCAGGCGGCGCCACGGTCAGCGGTTTGCGCGCCCGCTAACCAATAACGCAAAAGGGCCGCCCTTGCAGGCGGCCCTTCCGTTTGGGTGCGACCCCGAAAAAGTCAGATCTTGTCGCCCAGCGCGCCTTTGACCGAGCCTTTCAGCTGCTGTGCTTCGCCCTTGCGTTCCTGCGCTAGTCCGTCGGACTGCGTGGCCGGATTGGTCGACTGCTGCTTCAGCTTGCCGGCCGCTTCGTTGGCCAGGCCCTTGGTCTTGTCGATGAATTCACCCATGGTTTCTCTCCTTGGTGGCGAGCTGTCGAGGATCACCAGCTCTTGCCTCACCAATGAGCAATCCTGCCACCAGTTCCGCCTCAGGCTGCCGCCATCGCCAGGATGTGCTCCCATTCCGATGGAGTGATTTCGGCCACCGACAACCGTGACAGCCGCACCAGCTGGATACCTTCCAGTCCGGGATCGGCCTTGATTTGCGCCAGCGTGACCGGCCGCTCCAGCGGGCGGACAGGCTTGATATAGACCGTGGCCCACTTGCCGTCCGGACCTGTCGGATCGGTCAGCCCCGCGCGGCTCACCTGCACGATGCCGGTGATCTGCTTTTCGCTGACCGAATGGTACAGGAACGCCAGATCACCCACTTCCATCGCCCGCAAGTTCATCGCCGCCAGGTGGTTGCGCACCCCGTCCCACACGGTTTCCCCGTCGCTTACCAGATTATCCCACCCGTATTTCTCGGGTTCGGTCTTCATCAGCCAGTACCGTGCCATCAAATCTTGGGCCTCCTAAGCCCGGATTAACCGAAAATTGATCATGGTTTTGCCATAAGGCCCGGACAAACGGGGACAAGGCACCTTGGCGAAAGCTGTGGAAGACAAGGCCGGCAAGGCCAAACGCAAGGACGTCAAGCTCGGCAATGCCGAGCGTGACATCCTCATGCTCAGCATCGTCTTTGCGGCGATCATCCTGTTTGTGGGCACAGCCGGCCCGATCATGCGCCAGATCGTCAATTCGTGGCTGCATGGTGGCGAGGCGCCGGGCAATGCCCTGAGCAATGCCGTGCTGCTGAACATCGCGCTGCTGATTTTCGGCTGGCGGCGGTATCGCGAATTGCAGGTGGAAGTGGCCGAACGGCGCCGGGCCGAGGAACTGGCGCACCAGCTGGCCGCAACCGATGCCCTGACCGGCTGCCTTAATCGGCGCAGCAGCACTACGGCGCTTGATGACATGCTGGATACGGCGCGCGGGCGCGGCAGCCACGTTTGCGTGTTCATGATCGATATCGACAACTTCAAGCAGATCAATGACATGAACGGCCACCAGGCCGGCGATAAGGTGTTGCAGGCCCTGGCCCTGCGCCTGCGCGCCGCACTGCCTGCCGATGCTGTCCTGGCGCGCATTGGCGGCGACGAGTTTGCTTGCGCGCTGCTTCACGAGGCTGGCCAGATCGACCAGATGGATGCCCTTGCGCAGACCTTGACCGAGGCGATTGCCGCCCCGATCCCGGTGGACCGGCTGACGCTGGAAGCCACAGTCTCGATCGGCCTTGCCTCCACCGGGCAGGCACTGGATGCCGAAGAAATAGCCCCCGATGCGGAAGCGCTGCTCAATCGCGCCGATATCGCCATGTATCATGCCAAGAAGTCCGGTCGTAACCGCCACTGCTGGTCCGAGATGCAGTTTGCCGATGAGATGCGCTTCCGCAACGAAGTGGAAAACGCGATCCGCGTGGGCATTCCGGCTGGCGAGTTCGTCCCCTATTACGAACAGCAGATCGATTTGAAGTCCGGCCAGTTGACCGGCTTCGAAATGCTCGCCCGGTGGAATTCGCCGCGCTTTGGGCTGGTCTCGCCCGAGGTGTTCATTCCGGTGGCGGAGGAGATCGAGCTGATCTCCGATCTATCCGAAACGCTGATCCGCCAGGCACTGGTCGATGCGCGCGACTGGCACCCCAGCCTGACCTTGTCGGTCAATATCTCGCCGATCCAGCTGCGCGATCCGTGGTTCGCCCAACGGTTGCTGCGGCTGCTGGTGGAAAGCGGCTTTCCGTCGGGCCGGCTGGAAATCGAGATTACCGAAAGTTGCCTGCACGAGAATATCAACGCCGTGCGCACGATGATCGTATCGCTGCGCAACCAGGGCATCCGCGTCAGCCTGGACGATTTCGGCACCGGCTATTCCAGCCTGGCGCAACTGCGCAGCCTGCCGTTCGATCGCCTGAAGATCGACCGCAGCTTCGTGACCGAGATGACCCGCGACGGCGGCAACAGCGAACTGGTGCGAGCGATCATCTCGCTGGGCCGCGGGCTGGCCCTGCCGGTTACCGCCGAGGGTATTGAAGATCTCGAAGTGCTCGCCGCGCTGCAGGACATGGGCACGATCAAGGGCCAGGGGTTCCTGTACGGCCGCCCGGAAGATGCCGCTGCCACGCGCCATCGGCTGTCCGAACTGAACCTGCTGGCAGACCTGATCGGACCGCACGGGCAAACTGTCGCGGTGCCGGTTGCCGCAACGGCGATTACCGTCGCCGGGCCTGCCCGCAAGGCTGGGTGATCCTCCCCGTATAGCCGCCCTCCATAGCCGCTTATGCGTATCTGCCGTTGCAAGGGCGGGTGCGCAGCCCTAACTGGCGGCCATGCGCACTGCCTTCATCAAGATGCACGGCCTGGGTAACGACTTTGTCGTGCTGGACGCCCGCGCCCAGCCGCTGCCCGGCGCGATAACCGCAAGCCGCGTTGCGGCTCTGGCAGACCGGCAGACCGGCATCGGCTGTGACCAGCTGATCGTGCTTGAACCCGCGCCGGAACCGGTGCTGCCGGGCGAAGCGGCCGATTTCGCCATGCGCATCTACAATCACGATGGCGGCGAGGTGGAAGCCTGCGGCAATGCCACGCGCGCGGTGGGCCTGCTGGCGGGCGGCAACGCGCGCATTGCCACCAGCGGCGGATTGCTGGTCACGTCGGAAAGCGACGGCGGCATTGCCGTGGACATGGGCGAGCCGCGCCTTGGCTGGGAGCAGATCCCACTGGCCTATGCCATGGATACACTGGCCTTGCCGGTTGGCTGGGACGAACTGGAACAACCCGCGGCGGTCAACGTGGGCAATCCCCACGTGGTGTTCTTCGTCCCTGATTGCGATGCGGTGCCGCTGGCCGAACTGGGGCCGGAAATCGAGCATGATCCGCTGTTTCCCGCACGCATCAACGTCAACGTGGCCACTGTCGTTGACCGCCGAACGATCCGCCTGCGGGTATGGGAACGCGGCGCCGGCCTGACCCGCGCGTGCGGCACCGGTGCCTGTGCCACCGCTGTCGCGGCCATGCGGCGCGGGCTGGTGGAGCGCGAAGTGACCGTGCACCTGCCCGGCGGCAACCTGATCATCGGCTGGGGCGCTGACAATCGCATCACCATGACCGGCCCCGCCACCGAGAGCTTTCGCGGCACCTTCGCCTGGGAGGACTTCGGTTGAGCGGGACCGCAGAGGTCATCTCGCTTGGCTGCCGCCTCAACCTGGCTGAAAGCGAGAGCATCCGGAACCTGCTGGCAGGCGAGGACGTGGTGGTGATCAACTCGTGTGCCGTCACGGCGGAGGCCGTGCGCCAGACGCGGCAGGCGATCCGGCAAGCACGGCGGCGGCGACCCGATGCGCGGCTGCTGGTCACCGGATGCGCGGCGGAGGTAGAGCGCGAAGCCTTGTCGGCCATGCCCGAGGTCGATGGCCTGATCGCCAATGCCGCCAAGCTGGATGCACGCGCGTGGAACGTGGCCGAGCGGTTCGAGCCAGCCAGCCACACCCACACCCGCGCCTTCATCGCGGTGCAGAACGGGTGCGACCATGCCTGTACCTTCTGCATCATTCCGCAAGGTCGCGGGCCGAGCCGTTCGCTGCCGGTGCCGCAAGTGCTGCGCGCTATCGAACGCAGTCCGGCGGCCGAGGTGGTGCTGACCGGGGTGGACCTGACCAGCTGGGGGCACGACCTGCCCCAAACCGACACGGGCGCGCCCGCGCTGGGCGTGCTGGTGCAGGCGATCCTCGACGCCTTCCCTGCCCTCCACCGCCTGCGCCTGTCGTCGCTGGACGGGGTGGAGATCGATCCGCTACTGTTCGACCTGCTGGCGGACGAACCTCGCGTGATGCCGCATGTCCACCTCTCCTTGCAGCACGGGCATGACCTGATCCTCAAGCGCATGAAGCGGCGGCACACCCGCGCCGATGTCGTGGACCTGGTGGCCCGCCTGAAAGCGCGCCGCCCGGACATTGCCATCGGCGCCGACCTGATCGCCGGTTTTCCCACCGAAACGCCAGAGCATCACGCCGCCAACCGCACCGTGCTGGCCGATCTGGGCGTGGTCCATACCCACGTGTTCCCTTACTCGCCGCGCCCCGGCACTCCGGCAGCGCGGATGCCGCAGCTGGCTCCCGCGCTGATCCGCGAACGGGCAGCCGAACTGCGCGCCGAGGCTGCGCGCGTGCGGCAGGACTGGCTGCAATCACTTGTGGGCAGCCCGCTTGATGTGCTTACCGAAAGCGACCGCACCGGCTATTCGCCCAACTTCGCCCGCGTGGCCGTGCCGGCGGGAACGCCGCGCGGAACAGTGGTTCAAGTGACGCCGACACAGTGCAAGGAAGGCCTGCTGCAATGAGCGAGAAGAGCTGGACCGAGCGCCTGTTCGGCGGCTTCCGCAAGACGTCGGAACGGCTGGCCGAAAACCTGACCGCTGTCGTGGCATCGGCCAAGCTGGACGATGCCACGCTGGACGAGGTGGAAGACGCGCTGATCATGTCGGACCTGGGTCCGCGCGCCGCCCGCCGCATCCGCACCCGGCTGTCGGACAAGCGCTTTGGCCTGGCCATGACCGCGCAGGAACTGAAGGAAGCCGTGGCCGAGGAAATCGCCGAGATTCTCCGGCCCGTGGCCAAGCCGCTCACCATCACCGCCTTCCCGCGCCCGCAGGTGGTGCTTGTGATCGGCGTGAATGGCAGCGGCAAGACCACCACCATCGCCAAGCTGGCGCACCTGTTCCAGGAAGACGATTACGGCGTGCTGCTGGCCGCCGGCGATACCTTCCGCGCGGCCGCCATCGGCCAGCTGCGCGTGTGGGCGGACCGGCTGGGCGTGGGCATTGTCACCGGCCCCGAAGGCGGCGATCCGGCCTCCATCGTGTTCGATGCAGTGAAGCAGGCGACCGAAACCGGCATTGACGTGCTGGTGGTGGATACCGCCGGACGCTTGCAGAACAAGACCGAGCTGATGGACGAACTGGCCAAGATCCGCCGCGTGCTGGGCCGCCTCAACCCCGATGCGCCGCA
>JAZKFK010000038.1:0-2554 GCA_040386475.1 Pseudomonadota bacterium
CCACATCGGCCACGCCGTTCAACCGCATGATGAACCAGGCGCGGGCGGCGGTTTTCACATAGCTGTCGTCATAAACCACCACGCGCGCGCCCTGCGGCACGGCCAGCGCACTCATCCGCTGGGCGAACTGCTTGGGGCTGGGCAGGGCGGCAGGCACCGGCGATTTCGGATCGGTGAACGTGGCCAGGTCCAGATAGCGCGCGCCGGGAATATGGCCCGCAGCATAGTCCGCCGCCGGATCGCGCCCGGTATCAGGCAAGTGGGAAGATGCGTCGAGCACCACCAGGTCGGGCGCGCCAAGGTTATCGGCCAGCCATTGCGTTGAGACGAGATTTTCCATGTCCGGAGGATAGGCCAAGCTGCCGCTTTGGGCAACGTGCGTGCTTGCCACGCAACCAGCAAATCGGCATCAGGCGCGCATGACTGATAGCCCTCCCTCCGTTCGCTACCTTGGCCAGCAGAGCGCGCTGCCTGCGTCGCCGGCCGAAGCCGTGCTTGACTATGTGCCCAATCCGCGTCCGGCATCGCTGTATCTGGTGCGCTTTGCCGCGCCGGAATTCACCAGCCTGTGTCCGGTGACCGGCGCCCCCGATTTTGCCCACCTGGTGATCGACTATGCCCCGGCCGAGACAATCGTGGAGAGCAAGAGCCTGAAGCTGTTCCTGGGTGCCTTCCGCAATCACAATGGCTTCCACGAGGATGTGACCGTGGGCATTGGTGAGCGGCTGGTGGCGGAGATGCAGCCGCGCTGGCTGCGCATCGGCGGCTACTGGTATCCGCGCGGCGGCATCCCAATCGACGTGTTCTGGCAAAGCGGACTGCCGCCCGAGGGCCTGTGGCTGCCCGATCAGGGCGTAGCCCCTTATCGTGGAAGAGGCTGAAATTCCGGTCAGAATACCTTGCCTCGCATTCCGGGTGTGAATTAGGACGAAGGTCACCTGCACCCACTATGCGCCAGTCGCTTCTATATGCGGCCACTGCAAACTCCTCTCGGGAAGGGAAATTGAATGCGTATCGTCATGATCGGCACAGGCTATGTCGGGCTGGTTTCGGGGGCCTGCTTTGCCGATTTTGGCCACCACGTGACCTGCGTGGACAAGGACCGCAGCAAGATCGATGCGCTGCTGGCTGGCCGGATCCCCATTTTCGAGCCCGGGCTGGACCAGCTGGTGGAAAGCAACGTTGCGGCGGGCCGGCTGAAATTCACGATGGATAGCGCCTCGGTTCTGCCCACCGCCGATGCCGTGTTTATCGCCGTGGGCACGCCGTCGCGCCGGGGTGATGGCCATGCCGACCTCAGCTATGTCTATGCCGCTGCCGAAGAGATGGCCCCGCTGCTGCGCGATGGCGCGGTGGTGGTCGACAAGTCCACCGTGCCCGTGGGCACCGGCGACGAGGTGGAGGCGATCATCCGCAAGGCTTGCCCCAACCTGAAGTTCTCGGTCGCCTCCAATCCCGAATTCCTACGCGAAGGCGCGGCGATCGACGATTTCAAGCGCCCCGACCGCGTGGTGATCGGGGTCAACGATGCCCATGCCGAGGAAGTGCTGCACCAGATATACCGCCCGCTGACGCGCAACGATTCGCCGATCCTGGTGATGAGCCGGCGCGCGGCGGAGCTGACCAAGTATGCCGCCAACGCGTTCCTGGCCACCAAGATCAGCTTCATCAACGAGATCGCCGACTTGTGCGAGAAGGTGGGGGCCGACGTGCGCGACGTGGCGCATGGCATCGGCACCGATACCCGCATCGGCGGCCGCTTCCTGCAGCCGGGACCTGGCTATGGTGGTTCGTGCTTCCCCAAGGATACGCTGGCGCTGCTCAAGACCGGCCAGGACTATGGCGCGCCGCTGCACATCGTGGAATCGGTGGTGAAGGTGAACGACGAGCGCAAGAAGGCGATGGGCGCCAAGGTCATCGCCGCGCTGGGTGATGGGCCAGTGGCAGGCAAGACCGTTGCCTTGCTGGGCCTGACTTTCAAGGCCAACACCGATGACATGCGCGACAGCCCGGCAATCGACATTGCCGCCGCGCTGCAGGCCGCCGGCATCACCGTGCGAGCCTATGACCCCGAAGGCAACGAAACCTCAAAGGCTGTCATCGAAGGCCTGGTCTATTGCGATGACAGTTATGAAGCGATGACCGGAGCCGATGCGGCGGTGATCGTGACCGAGTGGGACGTCTTCCGCGCCCTTGACCTGAGCCGCGCAAAAGATGTCCTGGCGCGCCCGCTGCTGGTGGATCTGCGCAACCTCTACAGCCGCACCGATGTGGAAAAGCACGGGTTTGAATATGTTGCCGTGGGGCGCTGAGGCGGCTGTCAGTGGCGGTCAGTAATTGACAGTGACCCGCACGGTATCGGCATAGGTGTCGGGCCGATAATTGCTGTTCGGCACCGTGGCGTAGACTGTGTAGTCCTGGTCCGATCCGTTGCCGGTGCCGCCCACGCCATTGCCCGCGCTGGCGGTGGTGGCGGTATTGCCCCAGATCGGCCCGGTGCTGCTGGTCCGCCGCAGCTGGTAGGCAATTGTATCCGGGTTGCCGCCTGATCCGC
>JAZKFK010000039.1:0-10504 GCA_040386475.1 Pseudomonadota bacterium
TCGGCCACGCAGACAATGCTGGTGGGCTTCACCTGCTTTACGCGCAGGCGGATCTTGCCATCGTTGATCAGCAGCCGCTGGCCTGCCTCCAGCGCGGCGAACAGTTCGGGATGCGGCAGGCACACGCGCATGGCATCACCCGGCGCGGGATCGGTATCCAGCGTGAAAGTGGCGCCGTGCGTGATCAACGCCTTGCCTTCAGCAAAGGTGCCCACGCGCAGCTTGGGGCCCTGCAGGTCGCACAGGATCGCGATGGGGCGGCCGAATTCCTTTTCCAGCGCGCGCACGCGGGCAAAGTTCTGCTCGTGCACCGCGTGGTCGCCGTGGCTCATGTTGAAGCGGAAGGCATCGGCCCCTGCGCGGAACAGCGCGCGCAGGACATCGGTATCGCTGCTGGCGGGGCCGACAGTGGCGAGAATCTTGACCTTGCGGTTGCGTGGCCTGACGGGATTGGGTTTGAACTTTGTCATGGGGGCAAGCCTATGGCAGAGCGGCATGACAAGACAAGGACCACAAGATGCCAAATGCTTCGGATAGACCGACCGATCCGCTGGATGCGCTGCCCGATGAAGTGGCCGCCGCCGCCTTTCGCCGCCTGGTGCGCCATTTGCAGCATCGGCACGATGCGCAGAACATCGACCTGATGGGGCTGGCAGGCTTCTGCCGCAATTGCCTGGCCGACTGGATCCGCGATGCCGGTTATGATGGTGACAGGGACGCCGCGCGCGAACTGATTCACGGCATGCCGATGGGGGAGTGGAAAGCCACCCGGCAGACCGACGCGACGGCCGAGCAGTTGGCGCGGATGGACGCGAACGTTAAGCTTAACAAAGATCCGGACGTGCGCTAGACCGTCTGTCAGCGTCCATTATCGCTGCCCGGCACGCGCCGCGGACCGGGCCCGTCATCCGATTGCGAGTGAGACGATCGGGCCAAATCCATTGACTTGGCGCACTGCTATGTCATTTTCGCGGCGGGAGCGGATTGGATGGGGAAACCGGGGGCCATTGCCTCGGGATTCGGTTTGCGACTTGGGGGCCTTGACGGATAATTTTCTTATCTGGACGCTCGGGTCGGTAACGTGCGGGGACGACGGCTGGCTGGTTCTGATATCTTTATTTCCTATAGTCGGCAGGATCGCCATACGGCGGAGCAGTTCGCTGCTTCGTTGGAACGGGAAGGTTTTGTCGTCTGGTGGGACGATGCCATCCATTCCGGTGAAACCTTCGACGAAGTGATCGAGGAGGAACTCCGGGCGGCCAAGGCGGTGGTCGTGCTGTGGTCGCCGCGCTCGGTCATATCGCGCTGGGTACGGGCGGAGGCCACCATTGCAGACCGGCGGCGCAGGCTTGTCCCGGCGATCATTGAGCCGTGCGACAAACCGATTATCTTCGAACTGACGCAGACGGTCGACCTGTCCCACTGGCAGGGCGACATTTCTGACCGGGTCTGGCGGATCTTTGTCAAGGACCTGTGCCGCATGACCGGCAAGACCGATTCTCCCGGGCACTCGGCTGCATCTGCATCTGCGTCCGCACCGATGCAGCGGTCTGCTCCGTCGTCGTTTGCCCAGCTGCGCAGTGTGCCTCTGCCTGTGTCCGGCAACGCTGCAGCAGAGTTGGACGAGGAAGAGCAATACAATCCCACCCAGGCTTTTTCCCGCATGACCGAGGAAGAACTGGGCGCTGCGCTAAAGCTGCACTGGCTGGAGATGATGCAGGATGGCAAGGTGGAGGAGCGCGTCCAGATCGGTCCAGGCGGCATCCGCATCGGCCGCACCGCGCCGGCAGAGCTGATTCTGTCCGATCCGGGCGTTTCGCGGGCCCATTGCAAGGTAGAATTTGTGGCCGGAGAATTGCGGGTGATTGACCTCAATTCCACCAACGGCAGTTATGTCGACGGCACCAAGGTCACCGGCAGTGCGACGCTGCCAGTCGGCTCGACGCTGAAGGTTGGCACGGCAGAACTGGTCTATCAGATCCGTTCGCGCGGCGAAGTCTGAGGTTTCATCCGTTTGACCGGACAGCCTCCGCCCCGACCTCGCCTGACTCTGAACGTCGGCATCACTGGCCACCGGCTAACCACCATCCCCGAGGAGATGCTGGAAGCTCTGGGCCAGAAGCTGGACGAAGTGTTCCGCTACCTACGGGTGGGGGTAGCGACGCTCGAGAAAAACCAGGTTCCCTTTTACGAGCACGGACCGTCGATGATGTGGCTCCATACGCCACTGGCGTCCGGTGCGGACCAGATGGCTGCCACCAGCGCCCATGCCAATGGGTTCGAGATCAGAGCCCTGCTGCCATTTGCCACCAACGAATACGGGAAGGACTTTGCCCAGGGTGAGGAGCACAACCAATACCGCCACCTGCTTCAGGAATCGGACGAGATTTTCTGCCTGCCCGGTTTGCGCGAGCAAGAGGAGGAAGCCTATCTCTCGGTGGGCAAGGCCGTCATTGCCGCAGCTGACGTGATCGTTGCTGTGTGGGATGGGGGCGAGGGCAACGGTCGGGGAGGCACGGCGCACGTGGTCGACTTGTCGTTGCGCGCAGGGGTGCCGGTCATCCACATCCCGCTCAACCGCACGGATAACCGTGTCGAGGCGCTGCGTCTGCTGACTGGTGGCGATATTGTCGAGACCGAATTCGTCCCGATGGTGGGAGAAGCCGAGATCATCGAGCTGATCGACCAGTTACTCATGCCACGAACCGCCCTCGAGCGGGCGCAGTTGCTGGAATACTTCCAGGAGCGCGAGAATACGGTAAACTGGCGGATCGAGTATCCGCTGCTGCTGTCGCTGCTGGGGGTCAAGAAGCTGTCGCCAAAGCCCTGGCGCCAGACACCGCTGTCGAGCGAACTGACGTCCGGACTTGGCATTGCGGGCGGCGTTGCGGGCGACAAGGGCGTGGATCCACGCGACCTGGCCTATGCCTGGGCCAATTTTCTGGCCATCCGTTACGCCCAGCTGTTTCGCAGCGGGCACGTGACCAATTATTTTCTGTCTGCATTCGCCGTGCTGGTTGCGCTGTTCGGACTGATCCTGCCCAGCGTGAAGATTTATCTGGTGGCGATCGAACTGGCTACCATCGGGCTGCTGTACCTTAACACCTCGGCCGGTCGCAGTGGCGACTGGCACCGGCGCTGGCTCCAGTACCGGCGGCTCGCGGAATCGCTGCGCCTGCTGGAATACCTCAAGCAGACCGGGCTCGCCGGCCCGCCTTTCCGTAACGAATATGCCTCGCGCTCGTTCGACGACGGGATCAGCGCCGACTGGACCGGCTGGTACTGCGCGGCAATCTGGCGCGAGATGCGCTCACCGGTCGGGTTCATGTCAGCCGAAAGGACGAAGGCCCTCGCGTTGAGCGTCGCCAGGGACCAGATCGCCGGGCAGGCTTCCTATCACCGCGTCAATGCCGAGCGGATGCGACACCTGGATCATCGGCTGCACGAACTCGGGTCTATCCTCATGGGGGCGGTGATTGCCTCGTGCTGCCTCTACATCCTCATCTACCTGTTCATGCATGACCTCACGCGGACGCTGACCAACCCCTTTATCTTCGTCACCGCCGGTTTCCCCGCGCTGGGTGCGGCTGTATTCGGCATGCGCGGCCATGGCGAACACCTGTTGACGGCAAGCCGGTCGATCAGGACCTCGCAGGCATTGGCAGTCGACGTTGAGCGGCTGGGATCGGTGGAAGATCCGGAGGAACTGGCCAACCTGCTGGTGAATATCACCCAGGTTATGTTGTCCGACCTGGCGCTGTGGACGGTCAGCTACAGCGAGAAGTCACTGGAGGTTCCTGCCTAGCGCTGGTCCAGGTTGCCGCCGCGGTCGGTCTGTTTGGAGTGATGTTCGCCCCAGAACTTCTCCATCGCCAGATAAGTGAACGAGGCGCTCCAGGCGACCAGGATAAGGCCATTCAGCGCCTCCACGCCTGAAATCAGCCGCAACGAGCCGAGCGGCTGGATGTCGCCAATGCCCAGCGTGGTGTACGACGCTATCGAAAAGTAGAAATGGTCGGCGAACAAGCTTGCCGAATGACCCACTTCACCTGCCAGTCGCCCGAAACCAGCCACCTCGTGCGCCATTATCGCCACGGCATAGATCAGCACTTCGAACAGGTGCAGCACGAACAGGGTGAACAGGATCGTCAGCATGGGCCGCTTCATGGTGCGGTCCGACTTGGTTTTTCCCCATAGCCAGCGCAGCACCAGGAAATGCAGCCATACGCACGCCGCAACTACCACCAGACAGGTCAGGACAGCCGCTATCACCGGATCGCCTCCCTGCTATCTCAATGTCGCGTTGGATCGGGCGAGGAGTTCCCGCAGGTAACCGAGTGTCTGGTTGGCCTGCTGCAGCATGCGGTCGCCCTCGGCGCTGGAAGTGGTGTTGGTGAGCGAGGCTTCGAGGGTTCGCAGATAAGCCTGGTATTCCCGTGCGGTCTGCCCATCCGCCTGCCGGATCGCATATCCCTCGCGCTCGGCCTCGGTGGCGTTCGACCCCGGGCGGTTGCGACCCTCAAGCCTGATGACATCGCGGGCTACGTCCTGGGCGCGGTCAACGATGCGGTTGATTTCGCGTTTTTGCGCAGCTGTCATCGGGGGGCCACTGCCCGCGCTCGGCCGGGCGTTCTGCGGCACTGCGGCAACCGGTGCCACCACTTGCTGCGAAGCCTGGGCAACGGGCGTGCGGGGGGCCACTGTCGGGACCGCCGCCGCGACCGTTGCCGTCGCGGAAGCAGGCGCTGCCAATGCCGCGATGGCCGTCCCCAGCGTGCCCAACCGTTCCATGGCCTGACGTGCGCTGGCGATAGCGGCGGAAGCGGCAGAGGTGGAAGCGCCGGAAGGGGCAGCTGAGGCGGGGGCGTCGGCACTGGCGGCCGCATCGCCGGCCGGTCTTGCTGTTGCGCGCAAATCCTCAAGCGCGGCACGGACCTGCCCTGCCGCCTGCCGCTGCGCCGGCGTCTGTTGCCGCGCGGAGCCTGACGGGTTGGCCCACGGATAGGTAAGATAGGCCCGGTTCACCTGGTCCTCGCCGGAACTGACCAGCGCTGCGGTAAAGTCGGTTGCGGCTTTCACAGTTGCCTGGGTGATCTTGTCGGTCAGCTCTGCCGCCGCGCCGCCATCAGACAGGTCGTGCAACTGGGCGATGTCGGCCACCACCGCGGCAGCCTGCGCATCCAGCGCGGCCATGGCCGGGGCACTGACGCGGGCTTCGCGCGCATCGGCCGCCAGGTCCAGCAAGGCCGGCCCCATGGCATCGACCGAGTTGACTATGACCGGTGCCTCGCTGGGAGTGACCACGGGTGCGGGATCCTGACCGCCAAAGATTGCCCACCCGGCCACGCCGGCCAGGATTAACGCCCCGGTGGCAAGCAAGACCTTGCCGCGCATTCCGCCGCCATTTGACGCTGTCGCTGGCTTGTTGCCGGGACCGGTTTTGATCCCCTCAGCCTTTTCTCCGCCAGCGCCGGTAGCGGTTACTGCGGCAGGAATGGCCGGGGTTGCGGATGCGGCCGGTGCGGCTGCCGGTGCTGCTGCCGGTGCGGCTGGCGGTGCGGCTTCCGCACTAATGTCCTGCTCGGTTGCGCCGAGTGGAGGCACGGCGGGGGCGGGTGCATCGTCCGCCTTGTCGAGGAGTGGCGGCTTGCGCTTGCGGACTTCCGCTTCTGTTGCCACCCGCTTGCCGACATCGGTTTCGCCACCGGCCTTCTTGAACTGCGCCCGCTTGGGATCATCCGGCACGTTGGACGTGGGCAGGTCGCCCGTACCGAACCCGGGCGGCGGCGGGGCGACCGGCACAATGATCGGTGCCGCAGCATTGAACGACATGATGCGGGTTACATCCTCGTCGTTATCGTCGTCGTCTTCGTCGAGCCGCGAACCGCTCTCGGCTCCGGCGAGCATCGGCAGCCAGTCGGAAATCGAGCGGGGGCGGTCTTCGGGGCGCACCAGCATTGCCGTGTCGATCGCGGCGAGGAAGCCCTTGCTGTAACCTGGCCAGTTGCCCTCTGCTAGCGGAGTACCGGCAGTATCGTGCATCCGTTCGAGCACTTCTGGCGGCTTGGTGCCGGTCACGCACTCGTAAAGTACCACGCCCAGCGCATAGATGTCTGTCCACGGCCCTTGCGTGAACGTCTTCACGTACTGCTCGATCGCGGCATAAGGCGGAGTGTGGAAAGTGACCGTGGTGCTCGTGGCCTCGCCCGATTCGAAGCGGGCGGAGCCAAAATCAATCAGCACCGACTTGCCGGAATCGTTGAGGATGATGTTGGGCGGCTTGATGTCCCGGTGCAGCACGCCCACGCGATGCGCGCGCTCAAGCCCTTGGGCCATCGGGACAATCATTTCTTTCAGGGAGGCCTCGTTGAAGCGAACCCCATTCTTGAGCAGCTTGGAGAGCGAGGTGCCATCCTCGAAGTCCATCACCATGTATGCGGTGCCGTGAACCTCAAACAGGCTGCGCACGCTGACAATGTTGGGGTGGCGCGACGGTGAAGAGAGATTCCACAGTAGCTTGGCTTCCTCGACGAACTTCTTGAGGCCCAGCGCGTGGACTTCCTCGGCATCGGAATCGACCGGGACAACGGTTGCATCTTCATCCCGCTCGCTAATCGAGCTGGGAAAATATTCTTTAATTGCAACAAGTTCGTTGAAATATATGCCGCGCGCCTTATAAACGATGCCGAAGCCGCCAACGCCCAGAACTTCTTCCAGTCGCCATTCGCGCAAGACTGTCCCATGCGGTAGAGCCTTGTTGCTATAAGCCTTGCTCATTGTAACTCTGCCCCCGAGAGTATATTGCAGTGCATCAGACTTGCATGAGCAGGATTTAATTTCCAGTCCTGCTTTTACTGCCATAGTAGATGAGGCTCTGGATGCAGTTTCAGTGCGCGGCACAAACGCATATCGGTCTGCGCCGCAAGCTGAACGAGGATTCGTTGCTTGACCGCAGTGATATCGGACTGTGGGCCGTGGCCGACGGCATGGGTGGGCACCAGTCGGGCGATGTCGCCAGTGCTGCGGTCGTATCCGGTCTGGGGGAGCTTCAGGCGGGGACCAGCAGCAGTGAACTGGCCCGCTCTGCCATCACCGCGCTGGATGCCGTGAACGAGGAGCTGATCGCCTTCGCCCGCGCGGAGGTCCAGCCGAGCACCGTGGGTAGCACGGTCGTGGGGCTGGCGGTCTTGCAAGGCACTTTCGCTTGCTTCTGGGCCGGAGACAGTCGGGCATATCGCGTGCGCGGACGTTCGATTGAGCAGATCACCAGCGATCACAGCCTGGTCAACGATCTGATAAAGGCCGGGATGATCTCGGCCGATGAAGCCGAAAGCCATCCCAGCGCCAATGTCATCACCCGCGCGATCGGCGTTTCGCGCGAGGTGGAAGTGGATTGCGTGACCGGAGACGTGGCGCCAGGCGACATCTTCGTGCTGGCCAGTGACGGCATTACCCGGGTCATGGCCGCCGACGAGATCATGCACGCGGTACTGACGAGGAACCCGACGCAGGCGGCCGAGGCGATGGTCGCTGTGGTGCTTGACCGTGGCGCGCCAGACAACCTGACGGTGGTGATCGTCCGCATCATGTGAGAAAGCCTACGGGTTGCCGCGGGATACCCGGGCGATCCCCGAGCTATTCCGGGGCGATCCGGTCAACTTTGCGTCAGGGCTTCGTTCATGCGCCGGATCTTGGCAGTCAGCCCGCGGTTGAAAGTCTGGTCCAGCGACCGGCGCAGTTCCGGCATCTCGGAGGACAGGTGCAACAGCCGCTCGCGGTCGAACTCGGCGACCCGGGCCTGTTCGGCCACGGTGACGGTGGCCGTTGCGCGCTCGCCGGAGATAAGGCTCATTTCGCCCATAAAGTCCCCCGCCAGGCAATTGCCCAGTTCAATTCCGTCATGCTCGACCGCCGCACGCCCTTGCGCCATGTAGAGCAGCGGGGGCGCCTTCTGGCCCTGCCACATCAGCACTTCGCTCGGCTTGGCATCGCGCCAGGAAATCACCCCCAGCAAGTCGCGCTGCTGTGCGGGCTCGCGAACTTCAAGCACTTGCTCGATCAGTTCGCGCTGCTCTGCAGTCATGAAATTGCGGCGATTGTTGTGGGCGATCCGGACCAGTTGTGCCAGGTTTACAAAAGCGAAAGCCGCACCCCATGCCAGCCACGGCAAGTCCATTGGCATGGCAAAGGCAATCGCCATTAGGATCCCCGCCACCGCGCCCAGCACATGCAGCATCCGGCCGCCTCCGGCGAACGCCGCCAGTAGCGTGGCGAACGCGGCCAGGTTGACCAGTATCCGGGACATGTCGGTCAGTTCGAACATTGGCAGGCTGCCTCCCCTTTTCCCCGGGTGCGATCTACCCTCTTTCGGGTGACTTGGCGAGAGTCCGTCGTCTCCCCGACGCCGCCAGCTCAGCAAATCAGTCCGTGCGTTTGCACGAGGCGGGTAGCCGGGCGTGCACAAGTCATAACTGGCCGTTTGCCCGAAGCGGCACTCGCCGTTATCGACCCGACGCAACGATTCTCACCATCTGACCGGAGCCCTGACCATGGCCAATGCCACCGACGACCGCCTGCGCCTGCTGATCGAGCGTATCGAACGCCTGGAAGAAGAGAAGAAGGGCATCGCCGACGACATCCGCGACGTTTACGCCGAGGCCAAGGCGGTAGGCTATGACCCCAAGATCATGCGCCAGGTCGTGCGCCTGCGGAAGATGAAGCCCGACGATCGCAGCGAGATGGAAACCATCCTCGAAGTCTACAAGAACGCGCTGGGCCTGGGGTAACTGGCGGGACTTGACCCTTCGGACCTGACGCCTAGTCTCGCGGTCTTGCAGGCCTGGGGGAGGGTAAGCCATGATCGTCACCACCACATCCGTGATCGAGGGCCGCCCGGTCCAGCAGTATTTCGGCATCGTCACCGGCGAGGTGATCTCCGGGGCCAATATCGTGCGCGATATCTTCGCCTCGGTGACCGACATCTTCGGCGGCCGCTCGGGCAAGTACGAGGAAGTGCTCAGTCGCGCGCGCGAACAGGCGCTCAGCGAAATGTGCGACCGCGCGCGTTCGCTGGGGGCCACGGCCGTGATCGGGGTGGACATCGATTACGAAGTGCTGGGCAAGGCTGGATCGATGCTGATGGTCTCGGTCAGCGGCACGGCGGTGCGGGTCTGACCTTGCCGGCGCCATGTCAGCGATAATGCAGCGCCAATATATTGAAGCGGAGGCCCGGCTGGGCTAGGCCGCGCCCAACCTCAATTTCAGCCAACAGAAGCGAACAATGGCCGGCCATTCCAAATTCAAGAATATCATGCACCGCAAGGGTGCGCAGGATAAGAAGCGGTCCAACCTCTTCTCCAAGCTCAGCCGCGAAATCACCGTGGCGGCCAAGATGGGCACGCCCGATCCTGACATGAACCCGCGCCTGCGGCTGGCAGTCAACGCGGCCAAGGCGCAATCGATGCCCAAGGACAATATCCAGCGCGCGATCGACAAGGCCGCATCTGCTGGCGGCGAGGATTATGCCGAAGTCCGCTATGAAGGCTATGGCCCCGGGGGCGTGGCCCTGATCGTGGAAGCCCTGACCGACAACCGCAACCGCACTGCCACCAACGTGCGCACCGCCTTTGCCAAGAACGGCGGCAACCTGGGCAGCGAAGGCAGCGTGTCCCACGGGTTTGAACGGCGCGGGATGATCGAGTATGCCGCCAAGGCCGGCGACGAGGAAACCATGCTCGAAGCCGCGATCGAAGCGGGTGCCGACGATGTCGAATCGAGCGAGGACGGCCACGTGATCTGGACCGCCCCGGAAGACCTGCACCAGGTGGCCGGCGCACTGGAAAAGGTGCTGGGCGCGGCCGACAACGTGAAGCTGGGCTGGAAGCCGGGCCTCACCGTCGACATGGAGGAAGGCGCCGCCGCCACTCTCCTCAAGCTGGTCGACGCGCTGGACGACGATGACGACGTGCAGACCGTGTGGGGCAATTACGAGATCTCCGACGCGGTGATGGAGAAGCTGGGTTGACCCTGCTCCCGTCCCGCCTGCGGGAGGGGCCGGGGGTGGGCCACGAGCTCAAGCCATGCTGATTTTGGGCCTAGATCCCTCGCTCAGCTGCACCGGCTGGGGGATTGTGCGGATCGAGGGTGCCCGGCTCAGCCACATTGCCAACGGACAGGTGAAAACCGATGCCGCCGCGCCGATGGCCGTGCGGCTGGCGGCCTTGCAGGCGGGCATTGCGCAAGTGATCGCCGTCCATGCGCCAGATCGCGCGGCGGCGGAAGAAGTCTTCCTCAACAAGAACCCGCAATCGACATTGAAGCTGGCGCAGGCGCGCGGGGCCGTGCTGGCGGCGTGCGGGGCGGCGGGGCTGAACGTCAACGAACATGCGGCGCGTCTGGTCAAGAAGGCCGTGGTCGGCACCGGTGCGGCCGAGAAGATGCAAGTGCAGGCGATGATCAAGGTGCTGCTCCCCGGCGTCGCGGTGGCCGGGGCCGACGCGGCCGA
>JAZKFK010000040.1:0-3299 GCA_040386475.1 Pseudomonadota bacterium
ACCGATGGCTTGACCTGCCACGCTGTATTATGGCACTGCACCACCATATGAGCGAGAGCAAACCCGTTTACCTGCGCCTGCGCGACATCATCGCCGCCGCGATCATCGCTGGCGACTATGCGGAAGGTGACATGTTGCCTTCGGTCCGCGCTTTCGCGGCCGAGCAGGGGGCCAACCCGCTGACGGTGGCCAAGGCGTACCAGCAGTTCCAAATCGACGGCCTGATCCGCGTGCAGCGCGGCGTCGGCATGTTTGTGCAGGAAGGCGCCGCTGCCCGGCTGCGCAGCACCGAACGCGAGGTATTCCTGCGCGAGGAATGGCCCGCCATTCGCCGGCGCATGGCCCGGCTGGACCTGTCGCTGGCCGATCTGACTGAAGAACCGCACGTGTCGCAGGAATTTTCCTAGCCCTGGCCCTGACACCAATTGCGCGGTGCAACCGGTTCTGTCATTAATACCGCAGAAAGGTGCCGGGCAGGTCGCAGCCAGACACCCCCAGAAATGTCAGGTGGGCTGATGCCACACCGGAAGGGGCAGCTGTGATAAGATCGGAATTGCTGCAATTGCTGAGTGCCGACAATCCCGATTTGCGGATTGAAGAGGTTGAGCAGGTGGTGGACATCTTCTTCGACGAGATTTCCACCCGTCTGGCCGAAGGTGGCCGCGTGGAACTGCGCGGATTTGGCACCTTCTCCACCCGCCAGCGCGATGCCCGCACCGGGCGCAATCCGCGCACTGGCGATTCGGTGGCAGTGGCCGCCAAGCGCGTGCCCTATTTCAAGCCGGGCAAGGAAATGCGCGAGCGCCTGAATACCGACTAGATAAGCACCGACCAGGCGCAAGCGGCCGCGCAGGTCGAACCATGCGCATGAAAAAGGGGCGCGGATCGTGTGATCCGCGCCCCTTTTCTTTGGTCGTGGTGTTCTTCGCTGGATCTGGTGGTTGGGTCCCACCCGCAGGCGCCCCCCCCCCAAATCACAACAGGGTCACATCAGAAGCGGCGTTCGACGGCCAGCGACCAGGTGCGCGGCATGGCGGGCGCACCCGAAACGATGCCGAGCGAGTTGGCGGTCGCATCGCTCTTGGTCATGAAGTAATATTTGTCGAACAGGTTCTGCACTTCGACCGACACCCGCCAGTCGTCGTTAGCGGTGGTGTAGCTGAGCCGTGCATTGCCGATGAAGCGACCATCGATCCGGCCCCACGAAGTGTTTTCCGCGTTGGTGAACACTTCGCTCTGATACGAACCGTCGAAGCGGCCGCTCAGCGTGCCGGAACCCAGATCGTAATCATACTGGATGCCGAACGAGTAGGTCAGTTCCGGGGTATACGGTGTGACGTTGTTGCCGTTGACCGTGCTGCCGACAAGGTTGCCGCGCGCGTCCACCGGCGAGGTGTACTGGAAGTCCAGGAACGCGACCGAACCATCAATCGACAGTCCGTCCACCGGGAACAGGCCCAGTTCCAGCTCGAGCCCCTTGACGTCAGCCGACCCGATATTGACCGGCTTGAGGCAGGGAGACGGCAACGAGGATTCAGGGCAAATTACCTGGCCCAGAATGATGTTGCTGTACTTGTTGAGGAAGGCCGATGCGTTCAAGCGGACACGGCGATCCCAGAAGTCGGATTTGAAACCCACTTCATAAGTGGTCAGCGTTTCCGGATTGAACGGGTCGGCCTGGTCCGCAACGAACGGACGCGGGTTCACGCCGCCGCCCTTGAAACCGGTCGAAACCGAGGCGTAAGCAAGCAAAGCGTCGGAGAAGCGGTAATCCGCGACTGCACGCCAGTCGAGACGATTGCCCGCGAACCGGCCCGGAATGTTGAACAGGCCTGCAAGGATGCAGTTCGGTTCCGAGAACACGCCGTTGGCCACAAAGCAGTTGAAGCCGTTGGGGATCGTGCCGTCGGGGTTGGACCGGAAATACGTGTAGACCTTTTCGTCCTCGGTATAGCGCAGACCGCCGGTGAGGCTAAGTGCCTCGGTCGGATGAAGGGTCAGCGTGCCGAACACGGCCTTGGTGGTGCTGGGCGTCGAATCCGGACCATGGATAAAATCGATGGTCGGGTTGACGTAGTTCAGGTCCACGCGTGCCGTGTAGGTGCCGTTCTGGTGCAGGTAGTATCCGCCGACCGTACCTTCAACGAGGCCGTCGGCCGCATCAAAGTTGAGGCGCAGCTCAGAGCTGTATGCCTCGTGGTCCAACTGGTTATCGAGCTGCGCCACGGGGATCGGGGTTGCGTCCTGATCCTGACCGAACTTCGAAGTATAGGCGCGGTACGAACCGATATATACCAGCTGCATGTTGTCGTTCAGGTCGAACGTCACATTACCGTGGATGCCGTAGCCTTCGAAGTTCGAGATCGGCAGAGCGAAATACGGCTTGAAGGGCGCCTGCGGGTCCGGCTGCATGGCATCAAGGAAGCTGCCATAGCTGACGAAACGCGGATCATAGCCCTGCAGATTGGCGCCGGTGTCGCAGCTATACGGACCAGCGGGGACAAATGCGCAGTTCAGCCGAACAGGTTGCCCATTCTTGCCCACCAGCCACGGAATGGTGCCGAAAGTGCTGGATGTGGAGGTCGAAGGGTTGGTGCTGGTCGGGTCAAACAATTCCGACGAAACGCCCGGCCCAACCGGATTGCCTGCTGCGAGCAGCACGTTGACGCCCGCATCGTTGTTCTGGCGGGTGTAGTCGCCCGAAATATTGATTTCCAACTGGTCGCTAGCTTCCCAGCGCAGAGCCATACGGCCTGCGATTACGCTTTCACCGCCAAGGGTGAAGTAATCGGCATTGCCCCGGCCGCGCGCATTGGTCGGCACGACGTTGCCATTGGGGTGAGTCAGGCCATAATCGAGATTGGCGACATAGCCATCGCGCCCGCGGCTCATGCCCGAGATGCGCACTGCCACATCATCGGTGATCGCCAGATCAGCCATGCCGCGGATCGACACCAGATCATAGGAGCCATATTCCACCCGCATCGAGCCCGAGTTGTCGCCGCGCGGACGCTGCGAGAACAGCTTGATCGAGCCACCGATCGAGTTCTTGCCCGCCAGCGTGCCCTGCGGACCGCGCAGCACTTCGATGCGATCAAGATCCATCAGGTCAAGCAGCGACGACGACAGCGTGGGGATGAAGACATCGTCGACATAAACGCCGACGCCGGGATCGAGAGCATAGTTGAAGTCGACCTGGCCGACGCCCCGGATAAACGCGATCAGGCCCGTGCCGCCGCCCTGGCCCTGCGGACGCAGCGACACGTTCGGTGCCTGTGCGGCGATCTGCGAGATATTGG
>JAZKFK010000041.1:0-3672 GCA_040386475.1 Pseudomonadota bacterium
TCGGGCAGGCCATAAGCGCGGCTGGCGGGCACGCCGCTTACCGACACCAGGTCTTCCGGCTTCATCCGCGCCAGCCGCTTGGCCAGGTTAAGGGCATGGTCGGCGCTGAGCGTGAAGGCATGGGGATCGCTCAGCGGATATTTCATCCCGTGCATCGCCATGGTCGCCAGCGCCCGCCAGGTGCCGCCGACCAGATAGAGCGGGCCGGGCAGGCCCTTGGCCCAATGCGCCGCAACCAGTTCGTTCGCCACGGCCTTGCGGAATGCCGCTTCGCCGCCTGCGCGCAGCGGGCCCAGCCGCAGCGTGCCCAGCGGCAGGCTGACGCCCTTGTGGCATTGCCCATCGGCCACGGCGACCAGTTCCAGACTGCCGCCACCAAGGTCTGCCACCACGCCCCGGGCCCGCGGGAAAGCGCCGATCACCCCCATCGCGGCATAGGTCGCCTCTTCCTCGCCCGACAGCAGCCGGGGGTTGAGGCCTAGCGCGCGCACGCGATCAAGGAATTGCGCACCATTGGTGGCATCGCGCACGGCGGCGGTGGCCACGCACTGCACGTCGGCCACTTCCAGATCCTGCAGGATCAGCGCGAAGCGGGTGAGACCGGTCAGCGCCAGGTCCATCGCCTTGTCCGGCATTCGCCCAGTAGCCATCAGGTCGCGGCCCAGCCGCGCGGTGACTTTCTCGTTCAGGAACACCGACGGCGCGCGGCGCGATCCGGTATAGACCACAAGCCGCACCGTGTTGCTGCCGATGTCGATTACTGCGCGGTCGGGCCGCAGCTCGCCGCCGTTGGCCCGACGGGCCATGCTGCCAGAGGTCACGCCGCGCCCTTGCGCAAGGCAAGGCGGGGTACGCGGCTGTCTTTCAGCGCGCCGCCGCGGCCGGAGAGCGAAGGGTTGGTCATGAAATAGGCGTGGCAGTTGAACGGCTCGCCGTCATCATCCACCCGCTCGTATTCCCCGGTTTCGCCATCCAGCAGCCAGCTTTGTTCGGTATCCAGCAGGTTGGCCAGCAGCACCTGTTCCAGCACCTGATCGTGCACGGTGGGGTTAGTCATCGGCACCAGCGCTTCAACGCGGCGGTTGAGATTGCGGCTCATCGCGTCGGCACTGGAGATGAACACCGTGGCCCCATCGTTGGGCAACGGTGCGCCATTGCCAAAGGCCCAGATGCGGCTGTGTTCCAGGAAGCGCCCGATGATCGATTTCACACTGATATTGTCCGACAGGCCGGGCACGCCGGGGCGCAGGCAGCAGATGCCGCGCACCACCAGGACCACCCGCACACCCGCCTGGCTGGCTTCGTACAAACGGTCGATCATGCCCTTTTCGGTCAGCGAATTGAACTTGGCCCAGATGGTAGCCGGCTTGCCGCTGCGGGCATTGGCGATTTCGTTGTCGATCGATGCATACAATCGCTCGCGCAGGTTGAGCGGCGAAATGGCAATCCGCTCGGTCTGTTGCGGCTCGACATAGCCGGTGATGAAGTTGAACAGCTTCACCGCATCGCGACCAAAAGCGGGATCGGCGGTGAAATAGGAAAGGTCGGTGTAGATCTTGCTGGTCACCGGGTGATAATTGCCGGTGCCGAAGTGGCAATAGGTGCGGTACACGCCGTCCTCGGCACGCACCACCATGCTCATCTTGGCGTGGGTCTTCCAGTCGATGAAGCCATAGATCACCTGCACCCCGGCGCGTTCCAGCTCGCCCGCCCAGTGCAGGTTCTGCTCCTCGTCGAAGCGCGCCTTCAGCTCCACCACCGCAGTAACGGACTTGCCGCGTTCGGCAGCGGCGCACAGCGCCCCGATTACCTGGCTCTGGTTGCCCGCCCGATAAAGCGTCTGCTTGATGCTGATCACCGCCGGATCAGCCGCCGCCTGGCGGATGAAATCGACCACCACCTCGAAGCTTTCATAGGGGTGGTGGACCACGATATCCTTTTCGCGGATGGCGGCGAAGCAATCGCCATCGTGCTCCATCACCCGCTCGGGATAGCGCGGGGTGTAGGGTTCGAACTTCAGCTCCGGCCGGTCCTCGGCCACCACGGCGGCAAGGCCCGAGATGCCGATCATGCCCAGCGTCTTGGTGATGAAGGCCTGGCCCAGCATCAGCTTTTCGCGCAACAGGTCTTCGCTTTCGGCATCGAAGCTTTCGTCCAGCTCCAGCGTGATCACGCGGCCACGGCGGCGGCGCTGGATGGCGCTGCGGAAATAGCGCACCAGGTCCTCGGCCTCTTCCTCCACCTCGATGTCGCTGTCGCGCAGCACGCGGAACACGCCGTCACCGCGAATGGTGAAGCCGGGAAAGATCAGCGGGGCAAAGCGCTGCACCAGCCGCTCGATGGCGACATAAGTGACCCCGCCGGTGCTGCTGTTCGCCGATGGCACGCGAATGAAGCGGGGCAGGGCATTGGGGATCAGCACCATCTCCACCAGCCGGCTGCCATCCTCGTTGCGTTCAAGGTTGAACAACACGCCGATGCCGCCGTTGGACACGAACGGGAAGGGGTGCGCCGGATCGATTGCCTGCGGGGTGATCACCGGCATGATCTGGTCAAGGAACTGCTGCTGCAGCCAGGCCTCGGCCAGCGGATCATCCAGGTCGCCGCCCTTGATGTAGAGCCCCTGCTTGGCCAGCAACGGGCGCAGCGCCGACAGGGCTTCCTGCTGGCCCTGTTCCAGTTCGCGCAGCACCACGGCAATATCGGCCAGTTGCTGCGCCGGGGTCTTGCCGTTGATCGAGATGGTGCCGGTGCCGGTGCGCACCTGGCCGACCAGCCCGGCCATGCGGATCATGGCAAATTCATCAAGGTTGCTGCCGCTGATCGACAGGAAGCGCAGCCGTTCCAGCAGCGGATAGGCCTCGTTGCGGGCCTCGGCCAGCACACGCTGGTTGAACGCCAGCCAGCTCAGCTCGCGGTTGAAGTACCGCGCTTGCGGGCTGTCATAAGCCGGGTCCGGGGCGTGAGGCTTGTATTCGGAAGTGCTGGTTTCGGTCATGGGCTGTCGCCCTAGACCAGATCGGCCGAGCGGGCGATGGCGGTAATGCCGCGCTTGCCATTTTGCCGGCCCAGCTGGACGATCACGTCGATCACCCCTGCGGCATAAGCAATGGTATCGCTGCGGGTCAGGCCGATGCCGGTCTGCATCACCATCAGGCTCAGCTGTTCCAGCGCGCCGCGCAAGGAGTTGGCGTGGATGGTGGAGAAGCTGCCCGGATGGCCGGTGTTGATCGCTCGCAGGAACGAAACGCTCTCCGCGCCGCGCAGTTCGCCCAGCACGATGCGGTCCGGTCGCAGGCGCAAGGCTGCCTGGAGGAGCTCGTTGGCCGAAACCTTGGCCTCGCCAAGCTCCCCCTTCACCGCCACCAGCCCCACGCCATTGGCGCCGGGCAGCTTCAGTTCGGGCGTATCTTCCACCAGCACCACGCGTTCGGCGCGGGGGATTTCGCCCAGCATGGCGTTGAGGAAGGTCGTCTTGCCGGTGCTGGTGCCGCCGGAAATCAGGATGGTCAGCCGCTGGCGGATCGCCGCGCGCAGGAAAGCGATCGGCTCGGCCTGCGCGTCAGGCAAGTCGGCATGGGTGGCGCCGATCAGCGGGCCGGCGTCATAGGCATCAAGCGGCAGGTCCAGCCGGCGGTGGCGGCGGATGGCCATGGCCCAATGCTTGCGCGT
>JAZKFK010000042.1:0-8560 GCA_040386475.1 Pseudomonadota bacterium
CCAGAAACTGGTGGCGGCCCGCGACAAGCCGGGCATGGCGCTGTGGCGCGAGCACCTGTTCGCGTGGATGCTGAAGACCAGCGAATCGGCGATGGACTTCTTCAAGCTACCGACCGGACGCGTGGTGGAACTGGGCAGTCAGATGCGGATTTGATAGTCGACTGGCGGGCGCGGTTCAGGTTCAGGCTCAAGTTCAGGCCCAAGGTCAGGCCCAAGTTCAGGCCGCTTCCGCCCCCGCGCTGGTCAACTGCACGAACACGTCCTCCAGGTCTGCCTCGCGCGTCGAGACATCCTCCACGGTGAAGCCCTGGTCCTGCAGGAGGGCCAGCACTTGCCCGGCGGTCATCTCGGCCTTGTCGTAGGTCACCTCGATCAGCCGCTCTCCAGCCTTCACGCATTTGCGGAAGCGCGGATCGGCCGGCAGCGCGGTGACGTCGCGGTCCACCGTCACCGCCACCACTTTCTCACCCATCAGGCCCACCAGTTCGCGGGTGGGCTTGTTGGCGATCAGCTGGCCGTGGTTGATGATGGCGATGCGGTCGCACAACTGTTCGGCTTCTTCCAGGTAATGCGTGGTCAGTACCACGGTCACGCCCTCGCCGTTCAGCTGCTTGACCAGTTCCCACAACTGGCGGCGCAGTTCAACGTCCACGCCTGCGGTCGGCTCGTCCAGCACCAGGATCGGCGGGGAATGGACCATGGCCTTGGCGATCAGCAGGCGGCGCTTCATCCCGCCTGACAGCGTGCGCGCATAGGCATCGCGCTTGTCGGCTAGGTGGACCGCGCGCAGCAGCTCCTCGCTGCGGCGCAGGTGTTTGGCCACGCCGTACATACCGCCCTGGTTTTCCAGCACCTCGAACGGGGTGAAGAACGGATCGAACACGATTTCCTGCGGCACGATGCCGATGTTCAGCTTGGCGTTGCGGTGGTCCTTGTCGATATCATGGCCCCAGATCCTGATCGTGCCGCTGGTCTTGGTGACCAGGCCCGCCATGATGTTGATCAGCGTGGACTTGCCCGCACCATTGGGGCCCAGCAGGCCGAACACCTCACCCTGCGGCACATCGAAGCTGAGGCCCTTCAGCGCTTCCTTGGGCGGGGCCTTTTTCGATCCGGCATAGCGCTTGGTGACATCGCGGATTTCGATCGCGTTTTCAGAAGTGGCCATGCCCGCGCTCTAGGCGCTTGCGGCGCCTTGCGTAAAGACCCCGGCGGGATTAGGTCGTGGCGCCATGAGCAACTCTCCCGAAACCGTTACTGTCACCACTCACCGCGTCAGCTGCGACGGGGCCAGCGATATCAGGGGCGGCGCCGCCCTTGGCCATCCACGCGTGTGGCTGGAGATTGACGAAAGCGGCGCTGTCGATTGCGGTTATTGTGACCGGCGCTTCGTGCTGGCAGGCGGCCCGGCAGACCAGCAGGCCGCCTGATCGCAGCCCCCTTTGGCCGGTCAGGTTCCGTTCAGCGATTCGCTGCCAGATTGGGCCATAATAAGGGAGCAAAGACATGAAGAAGATTCTCGCAACTCTCGCCGCTGCCACCGTGCTGGCTACTGGCGCCGTGTCGGCCCAGGCGGAAACGCGCCAGGAACGCAGCGAAGCGCGGCTGGCTGAGATGCTCGAAGGCTATGTGGCGGGAGAGCCGGTTTCGTGCATCACCACCACCCGCTCAAACCGGCTCAGCGTGCTGGAGCAGCTCGGCCTGGTCTATGATGACGGTGACACGATCTATGTGGCCCGCGCGGTCAACCCCAACATGCTCACCAGCTCGGATGTGCCGGTGATCGAGCGGTATTCCAGCCAGCTGTGCGTCAACGACGTGATGCGCACGATCGACCGCAATTCGCCGTCGTTCCAGGGCGCGCTGTTCCTGGAAGACTTCGTGCCTTACACCCGCGTGGAAGACCATCAGGAACACCACGGGGGCTGATCGCGCCGGTTAGACGTTACCGCGATCCAGACGGCCGCCCCGGTTCTTCCGCGGGCGGCCGTTTTGCATTGCGGATCGGCCCCATTTACATTCCGACCCGCCACAGGCACTCTTGCCTTGTGCAGCCCTGCCAGCAGAGCAGGCCGCGCCGCAGGGGGAGAATGCAATGCGATACGCCATATGGCTGCTGCGGCTGGGCTATGCTGCCTGGCTGATCCCGGCGGGCCTCAACCATTTCTATCCGCTGTTCCCGCAACCTTTGGGCAACCAGCCCGAAAGCACGGCGCTGATCACCGCGCTGATTGATTCGGGCCTGTTCGCCGTGGTCAAGGCGGTGGAGCTGTTCGCGGGCCTGTGCCTGCTGGTCGGCTGGCGTGTGCCGCTGGCGCTGGTGATGCTGCTGCCGGTCAGTTTCAACGTGTGGTACTGGGACGTGCCGCTGCAGGGCTGGGGGTCGGTTTCGGCCTATTATGGCTGGGCCGTGCTGGGCTCCACGCTGCTGCTGATGCTGGCCTATCACCGCTCCTACGCCGGGATCATAAACCCCGTGGCCACACCGCAATGGCCGCAACGGTTGGCCAACCTCGGGTATGGGGAGGCGAAGTGATGGCCGGCCTGCTGACCCCCGCCCGCTGGATTCTGGGCTTGCTGATGGCCCTGCTGGCGCTGGACAATGTGCTGGCGATCTACCTGCCCTTCCCGGTGGCCACCACGCCGATGGGCTTTGAATTCCTTGAAGCGCTGCATTTCAGCCGCCTGATCTATGTCGCCATGGGGCTGATGCTGGTGGCGGGGCTGGCGCTGCTGGCCGACCGCTTCGTGCCGCTGATGCTGGCAGTGGTGATGCCCGTGCTGGTATGCATGGCCTTCTGGGCCGTGGTGCTGGAAGGCAGCATCGGGTGGAGCGTGGTGGCGCTGGGCATGGTGGCGCTGGCCGCGCTGCTGATGTTCGCGCACCTGCCCGCCTATGCCGCCATGCTGCAACCCCGCCCGCTGGCGGTGGGGGAGAGCGAGGCCGAGCGGTACGAGCGACTCTATGCGTGGCCCGTAGGCGTGACGTCGCCGCGCGCCTTTGCCCTGGCCCTGCTACCGATCGCGGGCGCGGCGGCGTTCTATCACTTCATCGTGCCCAGCCTGCTGGCGTTCTTCTGCATCGTGGTGCTGATCTATCCGCTGGGTGTGCTGGCGCTGCGTTTGCTGCAAGGGCTGCTGGCCAAGCCGGAGCGGGGGGAATAGGCAGGGTCGCATGACCAGTCAGCCTATTCTCATCCTCACCACCGGCGGCACGATCGACAAGAACTACTTCGACGCGCTGAGCGAATACCAGATCACCGACAGCGGCATCCCCGGCCTGCTGACCGAGGCGCGCGTAGCCCTGCCGTTCCGCGTGGTAGAACTGATGCGCAAGGACAGCCTGGAACTGACCGAAGCCGACCGCGCCCTGATCGCCGCCGCTGCGCGCGCGGCACCAGAAAGCCGCATCGTGGTAACCCACGGCACTGATACCATGACCGACACGGCCAAGGTGTTGGCGGCAGAAGTCCCCGGCAAGGTAATCGTACTGACCGGCGCGCTATCGCCAGCACGCTTTGCCGAAACCGACGCCGGGTTCAACCTGGGCATGGCCTTCGCCACCGCGCAAGTCGCTGCGCCGGGCGTGTGGATTGCGATGAGTGGCGAGGTGTTTGACGGGTTGAAGGTGCGCAAGGACCGCGCAGCCGGGCGGTTTGTCGCCCTTTGATATGCGCGAAAAGCCAAGGTCGCCCCTTTTGGTCGACCTTGGCTCTCAACGATTACCGGCATCGATTACCGGCATCAAATACTGGCTTGGCTTACTCGCTCAACTGGCCACGGATGGCGCCGTTGGGATAATCAGCCGTGTGCAGGTTGACGTAGAAATCCGCCGGATTGTTCTGCAGGCGGTTTTCGGTCCACTCACTGCGGTTCTTGCAACCCTGCCAGCGGCCTTCGTTCGACTGGGTCAGCGTGAACACCGGCGGACCGTTGGTGCCAGCCCGGCCGAAGTGGATGTGGGCCGCGGTCACGGGTCCGATATTGGTCACGTTCTTTACTTCCCAACACACCTGGTCGGTCGCGTCGGAGACCGAAATCTCGGCGTCGGCCATGCCATCGCGATCGCCGGCACCCGAAGGCACTTCGTTGCTGCCCATCAGATGCGCCCGGTAGGTATCCGACGTGGCATCGACCGCTTCTTCTTCCAGCGTGGCGCATGCGCCAAGGGCAAAGGTACCCGCTAGGGCGGCCAGAGTGACAAGGTTCTTGTTCATGGTTTTTCCTCTCTCGGCCCGCGATGCCGTGTCGGCATGCGCGGAATGATGAGAGAGTAAGGCTTGACGGCCCGGATCGTTCCGAGAGAATCGCTGGTTCAGCTCGTAGAGGAAGGCTGGTCGCTTACCCGCGCCTGTCCGGTGGGGCACAGTGAAAGCGCCGGGCATTCCGGGCAGTCCGGATCTTTGGGCGTGCAGATCTCGCGTCCCAGTTTCTTCATCAACTGGTGATGTTCGTCGATGGTCGCGGCATTCCATGCGGTTGGCAACGCCGGCATGATCACGTCATATGCGCGCGCGGTGTCCGCCTTGGCCGCGATCAAGCCCAGCCGCGCGAGGATGCGCAGATGGTGGGTATCCAGCACTAGCGCGGGCCGCTTGAGCGTGGTGGTGTTGAGCACTTGCGCGGCGATCTTGCGACCTGCGCCGGGCAGCGCCTCCAGCCAGGCGAGCGCGTCGGGTGTGTCCATCGCTTCCAGGCAGGAAAGATCGACCTTGTCGACTTCAGTCCGGATCGCGCCCAGCACGTCGAGCACCCGCTTGGCCGACTGGTTGGGAAAGCGCACGCCGTGCAACGCCCTGGCCAGCTTGTCGGGAGGCAGCGCGGCAACCGCGTCCCACGATCCGTGTTCGGACAACACCCGATCCGCTACCGCGCTCGACACTTCGCTCGGCATGCGGGACCCGATCAGTCCCTGCACCAGCGACCATTCGGGTGGGTGGTAATCGGCTTCTGCGCGGCGCCTATGGCCGAACCGCTGGACCAGCGCGGCATGGAGGCGCGAGAGGGTTTTGGTGACGGTCACATGTCACCGAACGCTTATTCCCATTCGATCGTGCCCGGCGGCTTGCTGGTATAGTCGTAAACCACCCGGTTCACGCCCTGCACTTCGTTGACGATGCGCGTGGCGCAACCGGTCAGGAAGTGGGCGTCGAACGGATAGACATCCGCCGTCATGCCGTCAGTGCTGGTTACCGCCCGGAGGCCGCACACCGAATCGTAGGTGCGGTAATCGCCCATCACGCCCACGGTCTTGACCGGCAGCAGCACGGCGAAGGCCTGCCAGATCGCATCGTACAGCCCCGCCTTGCGGATCTCGTCGAGGTAGATGGCATCGGCTTTGCGCAGGATATCGCAGCGGTCCTTGGTCACTTCGCCGGGGATGCGGATGGCCAGGCCCGGGCCGGGGAACGGGTGGCGGCCCACGAAGATGTCGGGCAGGCCCAGCTCGCGGCCCAGCACGCGGACCTCGTCCTTGAACAGTTCGCGCAAGGGCTCGACCAGCTGCATGTTCATGCGTTCGGGCAAGCCCCCCACGTTGTGGTGGCTCTTGATCGTGACACTCGGCCCGCCGGTGAAGCTGACGCTCTCGATCACGTCCGGGTACAGCGTACCTTGCGCCAGGAAGTCGGCCCCGCCGATCTTCTTGGCCTCTTCCTCGAACACGGCGATGAATTCGGCGCCAATGAACTTGCGCTTCTTCTCGGGGTCGGTGACGCCGGCCAGGCCCGCCATGAAGCGTTCCTCGGCGTCCACCACCACCAGCGGGATGTTGTAGTGGCCGCGGAACATGGCCTCCACCTGTTCGCGCTCGTTCATCCGCAGCAGCCCGTGATCCACGAACACACAAGTCAGCTGGTCGCCGATGGCTTCGTGGATCAGGATCGCGGCGACCGACGAATCGACCCCGCCAGACAGCCCGCAGATCACCCGTCCGCTGCCAACCTGGGCGCGGATTTCAGCCACCTTGGTCTCACGATAGGCGGCCATGGTCCAGTCACCCTTCAGCCCGCACACGCGGTGGACGAAGTTGGCCAGCAGCTTGCCGCCATCGGGGGTGTGGACCACCTCGGGATGGAACTGGGTGCCGTAGAACTGGCGGGCTTCATCCGCAATCACCGCAAACGGCGCACCATCGCTGACCGCCACGATCTCGAAACCGGGGGCAAAGCGGGTCACGGTATCGCCGTGGCTCATCCATACCTGGTGGCGCTCGCCCACTTGCCACAAGCCTTCGAACAATGCGCAATCACGCGTTACCGTCAGGTATGCGCGGCCGAATTCGCCGCCATCGCCAACTTCGTGGCCGGGACGGACCTCGCCGCCCAGCTGGTGGCTCATCACCTGCTGGCCATAGCAGATGCCCAGGATCGGCACGCCGGCGGCAAACAGCATTTCAGGCGCGCGGGGCGAACCTTCTTCCGGCACCCCGGCGGGCGAGCCGCTGAGGATGATGCCCTTGGGCTGCATCCGGTGAAACGCCGCTTCCGCCAGCGTGAACGGGGCGATCTCGCAATAGACTCCCGCTTCGCGCACGCGGCGAGCGATCAGCTGCGTTACCTGGCTGCCAAAATCGACGATGAGGATGGAATCGGCCACCAGGTTTTCTGCGAGGGGCGCTTCAGGATGCATGGTCTCGGTCATGCCCAAGGCGCTTGCCCTGTGCGCGCCCGTCTGTCCAGCCAGAGCATTTATCCATCGCCAATTATGAAACGGACAAGACAACGGCAGTTGCCAAAAGTGCAAAAGCTTTGCCGTTTTTTGCGTTTGTCGCATCCGATGCTGCACTGCACAATGCGAGGCGACAGAACGAAGGATGTCCCTGAACGGCCCCCCCGCAACGACCAAGGATCAAGCGCCATGAAAACTCTCGCCTTCTTCGCCCTCGCCACTCTGCTGGCCGTCCCCGCCTCGGCCAACACCATGCCGATCGTCATCTACATGTCGAACCCTGACCAGGCACCGGCCGCCCGGGCCCCGCTGACCACGGAACAGCGCATTGCCAATGCCGCCGAGGCTGCCTGTGTCGGCGCCAGCCGTCGCAGCGTCCGCAGCCAGCAACTGTACCGCACCTGCGTGGCCGAGGTGACCGCTGAGCTGGCCGCCCGCCACCTGACCGGTAACGAGACCGTGGTGGCCGCACGCTGAGGGAGAATTCCCTGCAAATCCAATGTTCCGAATGTTGCGAAAACTGCAACACTTGTCGCATTGTTCGCAATTGCACAATTTTATTACGCGACTATTTGGCTCCCATCGGCGGGGCGGACCCCTCCTCTCCCTCCCAGGTCCGTCCCGCCAACCGGAGTTTGAACAATGCGTACTTTTGCCATCGACGTTTTCGCCACCATCGCCGTGATCGCCATCAGCGCTTCCATGCTGGGCGGTTTCGTCGCCTGATTCTCCCCGTTGATACGAGGATTTGATACCATGAAGAATATCGCCAAGCGCATGCTGCAGGCCTATTTCGACAGCGTTGCCCGGATGCCTTACCCGGCAATCTGGATGGCCTGAGGCCAAATCCCAATCGTCACCGCCGAACGGCCGCCCCGAAACGGGCGGCCGTTTGCATTTTTACGCACAGAAGCCTGTGGAACACCCCCCGCACCGCTGGCCTTGCGCATGGCCATTCGGGCATCGCGCGCCTATATCGCTGTGATGAGCGAAACTCCCGATACCTTCACCCCCAATGTGCCCTTGCAGGGCGAATACGGCGCCGACAGCATCAAGGTGCTGAAAGGGCTGGATGCCGTGCGCAAGCGCCCCGGCATGTACATCGGCGATACCGACGATGGATCGGGCCTGCATCACATGGTGTTCGAGGTATCGGACAACGCCATTGACGAGGCGCTGGCCGGCCATTGCGACCTGGTGCTGATCGAGCTCAACCCCGATGGCTCGGTATCGGTGGAAGACAACGGCCGCGGCATTCCGGTGGGCATTCACAGCGAAGAAGGCGTGTCCGCCGCCGAGGTCATCATGACCCAGCTGCACGCGGGCGGAAAGTTCGAGAACACCAGCGACGACAACGCCTACAAGGTGTCCGGCGGCCTGCACGGCGTGGGCGTGTCGGTGGTCAATGCCTTGTCCGAATGGCTGGAGCTGGTCGTCTGGCGCGACGGGCAGGAGCACTGGATGAGGTTCGAGCACGGTGATGCCGTGGGCCCGCTGAAGATCACCGGCGTGGCCCCCAAGGTTGAGCGCAACCCCGATGCCAACGGCTTCAAGAAGGGCACCCGCGTGACCTTCAAGGCCAGCGAGGACACCTTCAAGAACGTCCTCGAGTTCGATTTCGACAAGCTGGAACACCGCTATCGCGAGCTCGCCTTCCTCAATTCCGGCGTGCGCATCCTGTTGCGTGACAAGCGGCACGAGGACCTGGCCGAACATGACCTGTACTACGAAGGCGGCATCGCGGCTTTCGTGAAGTACCTTGACCGCAACAAGCAGCCGCTGGTGCCCGAACCCATCTCCGTCAGCGCGGAGAAGGAAGGCATCGGCATCGACGTGGCGCTGGAATGGAACGATTCGTATTACGAAAACGTCCTGTGCTTCACCAACAACA
>JAZKFK010000043.1:0-2404 GCA_040386475.1 Pseudomonadota bacterium
TTCCTCGCCACCGGGGACTTGCGCGCTGCCTAGATGTTCGAGCGGGATCATGGGCGCGGCCTATGCCTGCCCGCGCGGCGCGTGGCTAGTCCAATACCGCCCTAGTCGAGAACAGCCCGGGGACCAGGCCCCTTCAGGCCCAGCCGGTCATCCTTGTTATACAGGCGGCACTTCTCAAGGCTGAGGCAGCCGCAGCCGATGCACTGGTCCAGCTGGTTGCGGGTGCGGGTGAGCAGGTTGATTTTCTCATCGATCTGCACGCGCATGGAGCGGCTGATGCGCTGCCAATCGGCCAGGCTGGGGGTGCGTTCATTGGGCAGGCCGGCCAACTGCTTCTCGATCTCAGTCAGCGCCAGGCCCAGTCGCTGGGCGATCAGGATAAAGCTGACCCGGCGGATATCGCTGCGCATGAACCGCCGCTGGTTGCCGCTGGTACGCAGCGACTGCAACAGCCCGCGTTCCTCGTAAAAGCGGATGGCAGAGACCGCCACGCCGGTGCGCTTCGACAAATGTCCGATGGTGATGAAGTTGCCGACCGTCACTATTTTTTATCCTCAATCCCTTGACCTCAACTTAGCTTGAGATTGCATAACCCGTAAAGAGCGATTCGAAGCACGCTACAATGGCCGCCCAGGATCGCTTCACTTTCAATAAGTTATTGCGGAATTTTGCCACGATGAACCAAGCCAGACTCGAACACGTGAACCTGACCGTCAGCGACAATGATCGATCCGTCCGCCTGCTGGCGGCCCTAACCGGATGGGAGATTCGATGGCGCGGACCTTCGCGGATGGGCGGCGAGACGATCCATCTGGGCAGCGACCAAGCCTACCTGGCGCTCTACCAGGATGGCGGCGATCACTCGGGTCAGGACAAGGGTCGCCCGCTCAACCATGTCGGATTGCTGGTCGATGATCTGGATACAGCAGAAGAGGTGGTATTCGCCCACGGCCTCATCCCGTTCGGCCACGACGACTATACGCCCGGACAGCGGTTCTATTTCTTCGATTGGGACGGGATTGAATTCGAGGTGGTCAGCTATGCCTGATGTACAGCTGGCGGAGTGTCAGAACGCCTCGTCGTAAACCCGGCTGATGTCACCGCCCCAGGCGCCGTTGTACTTCTCGAGCAGGACTTCGGCGGGGCTTTTGCCGCTGGCGACAATCTCGCGCAGCGGATCGAGATAGCCGGTCTCGTCATCGCCCGAGGCGTTCAGCCGCTGGCGATTGGCGAGGCCCTGATGAGCGATCTCGAGCACGTCACGCGCCAGATCTTGCAGCTTGCCACCGCCGGGAATGGACGCGTGGAGCGCCTGTTCGGGCACCGCGTTGCGCAGCGCCTCTCGCTCGGCCATCGACCAGTGCTTGACCAGATCCCACGCCGCATCGCGCGCGGCGGTATCGTACAGCAGGCCAACCCAGAAGGCGGGCAGCGCACAGATGCGGTTCCACGGGCCGCCATCGGCACCGCGCATTTCCAGGAAGCTTTTCAGGCGCACTTCGGGGAAGGCGGTGGAGAGGTGATCCTCCCAGTCGCTTGGCGTGGGCAGCTCGCCCGGCAGCGCGGGCAATTCACCCTTCAAGAAATCGCGGAAGCTCTGCCCGGCAGCGTCAATGTAACGCCCGTCACGGAACACGAAGTACATCGGCACGTCGAGCATGTAATCGACATAGCGTTCGTACCCGAAGCCGTCCTCGAACACGAACGGCAGCATGCCGGTGCGCTGCGGATCGGTGTCGCTCCAGATATGGCTGCGATAGCTCAGCTTGCCGTTGGGCTTGCCTTCGGTGAACGGCGAATTGGCGAACAGCGCGGTGGCCAGCGGCTGCAGCGCCAGGCTGGTGCGGAACATGGCGGCCATGTCCGCCTCGCTGGCGTAATCGAGGTTCACCTGAATGGTGCAGGTGCGCAGCATCATGTCGAGGCCCATGCTGCCCACGCGCGGCATGTGCCGCAGCATGATGTCATAGCGGCCCTTGGGCATGATCGGCAGTTCGGTGCGGGTCTTGTCGGGCCACATGCCCAGGCCCAGGAAGCCCACGCCCAGTTCATCGCCCACTTCGCGGCACTGCTTCAGATGGCGGCCGGTCTCGGCGCAGGTCTGATGCAGGTTATCAAGCGGCGCGCCCGACAGCTCGAACTGGCCGGCAGGCTCAAGGCTGATGCCGCCATCGGCCCCGCTCATGGCGATGATGGTCGGTCCGTTCGGGCCGTCCTCCTCCACCGGGGTCCAGCCGAAGCGCTGCATGGCCAGCAACAGGTCGCGGATGCCGCCGGGTTCGTCGTAAGTGGGCGCGCGATGATCGCTGTGGCGGAACACCAGCTTTTCGTGCTCGGTGCCGATCTTCCACCGCTCGCGCGGCTTCTCGCCCGCCTGCATCGGCAGGACCAGCTGGTCGCGGCT